>JADFYL010000033.1 GCA_015233045.1 Nitrospirota bacterium
GAGCGCGCCGTTGCCTTCCAACTGATGTATTTTAACGGGTCGCCGTGGATGTAGTTTCTTATAGAGACTATCTCTGAGTCGAAGCCTGATTTATCTGACGGCCTTTCGCCCCCTGATTGCATGTTTCTTTCGTACGTACCCGGTAAGCCGCATTTTTTCGGGGCAGGAAAGACGATGAACTCTCTGCAGAGGCTGAGTTTTGCACATCGCATAAAAAAATTAAACGGAAATACCGAGCAGACGTGAATATCCCCAATCAATTGCGCCCCGCGCGCGGGAAACTTAAATGGAATATGTTTGTACTGCGCCGTCTTAGCATCAACAAAAGGAAACAGCACCTCAGCGCCGTCTGCCGTCACATTAAGCAGGAAGCCCGGCAAGAAGCCGCGATTGTTGGTCAGCGTAATCTTCATCGGGAATTCCACGCCTGCAAATACCTCAGTTGGGGATTCAATAGAGATATCAATGTTGCTCAGGTTGCGTTTGCCGAATATCCCCGATACCCCCATAAACCCGAGCATCGCCGCCGTTATCAGATAGATGAGGTTATTGCCGGTGTTTGCCGCCGAGACACCCAGAAATATGGACAGCACTATGTAAATCCAGCCGGCCTTGTTTATCCTGATTACGCCGGGGTGGGAAGGTCTTCGATTATGGATTTTACAATCTCCTTCTTTGTGTTTGAATCAATGTCTTCTTTAAACAATACACGATGGGAGATGGTATATGGGGCGAGGGCCTTAATGTCTTCGGGGATGACGAAATCCCGGCCACAGAGATAGGCGTGTGTCTTGGCGGTATTGGTAACAGCAAGCGCCCCGCGCGTGGAAAGCCCCGCGTACAGGTATTTGTGTGTCCTGGTCTGCTCTACGAGACTCATTGTGTAGCCGAGGATTTTTTCTGATACATATATCTTATCTTTGATGTGGTTTTGTATTTCGACTGCCTCGGACTTTTCCATAATAGGCGTGATAGAGTAGAGTTCCTCGCGTCTGCTGCCCCCTCTGAGGATTTGCATCTCGGCATCCTTGGGCGGGTAGCCCAGGCCGATTTTCAGCATGAACCTGTCAAGCTGCGATTCAGGCAGCGGGAATGTGCCGTACTGTTCGACGGGATTTTGCGTGGCAAGGACAAAAAATGGTTTTACCAGCTTGTATGTCTGCTCCTCTATTGTTACCTGTTTTTCACCCATGGCCTCAAGAAGCGCGCTCTGTGTCTTGGGGGTCGCCCTGTTTATCTCATCAACGAGGACGATATTGCTGAATATTGGCCCCTTGTGAAACTCAAACTCCCCCTTGTTTTTGTTATAAATCGAAAGGCCGGTGATGTCAGATGGAAGGAGGTCGCTCGTGCATTGGATTCGCCCAAAGTCCAGGCCAAGCGCCCTGGCAATGCCTATGGCAAGCGTAGTCTTGCCAAGGCCGGGCATGTCTTCAATCAACAGGTGGCCGCGTGAAAAAAACGCTATAAGCGATAATTTGACAGCCGTCTCTTTGCCATGCAAAAACGGCGACAGGCAATTCATTATACTTAAGACGCGTTCGTTTTTAACTTCAATCTCTCGCGTTTGTACCTCCTTGTCATACGCTGCCCCTATCCCATAGTATTAAGGATATTTCCAGAGCCGATGGCACTTACGCCTTGCTGCTGATTAGGCAGATTTTGAATCAACGCCTGCAAGAATGCCTGAAGTGAGGTCAGGCTGCCGGACGTAGCGTTGCCCGCCCCCGTTGCGCCACTGTTGGCCTGCAGTGTCTGTATCAGGTTCTTGAAAGCGCTATTTAACTGTGAGTTGCCGCCCCCCGCCGTGCTCGAGTTAAGGCTCTGCAAAAGGTTTTGGAGATTTGTTGTCAGGTTTGCATAGTTATCTGAGGCCGAAGGGGCACCGCCAGTAGCAGTCTGTGCCTGCGCAGCCGGGGCATTCTGATTAAGTGCATGAAACAGGCTGTGCATGAAGGCATGGAGCGCCTGCTTATCGCTGTTTGCGCCTGATTGTGTGTTGTCATTGCCGGTGTCGGCTGCCGATGTGGTGGCCGGTGTCGAGCCGGACTGAATGTTCGGGGTAATTCCAAGCTGGCTTAAGGTCTCCATTATGCTGTTTACAAAGGCATTATTATGACCGCCGCCTTTTGAGCCTCCGACTTTTCCATTATCATTGTTGCCGTCTGCGCCTTGTGTCGTACCGGTATTCTGAGTAACCTGAAGTAACGTGGACTGCAGATAACTAGTATACGCCACTCCTCCATTTACGCTGTCAACTGCCATGTTAACCTCCTTGGTTATAGCAATTATTAACAATAACGCTATCGAATAATTTAACCCACTGATGTTCTATCGGTTATATTGCAAGAATTCTTTAGTGAGAAATATAATGTTAAACCTTTTTCGGTGCTCCTGTGTCTAAGTCATCAGGCGCGGGAGTAAATGCGTCGAATTCCTTATTGAGGGATTAAGAGGAAGTCGGATGGAGGAGTTAAATGAAGAGATTAGTCGGAGTTATGCTGGTGTTGTGTCTGATGATGTTTGCTGTTACCTGCAATGCCGAAACCGAAACACAGGACACAGACCAGAAGGTTCACAAAAAAGAGATGCACAAGAAATTTAAGTCGGAAAGAAGGAAGAAGCTGCTCAAAGCGCTTGACCTTGACAAAGAAACCTCAGCAAAACTCGTGGCTGTACTGGATAGTTACGACAAAAAAAGACACGATGCCATGAAATCCATGAAGCATGATATTAAAGGGCTTAGAGAGGCCGTCAATAACAATAAAGCGGACGACATAAAGGACTTGATGGGGAAAATAGAAGACAACCATAACGCGCTTAAGGCCACGATGGAATCGCAAAAGACCGAGATAAAGGGTATTCTCACACAAGAACAGCAGGCTAAGCTCGTACTTTTTATGGTAGATTCCCGCAAACAGCACTGGAAATCTATGTCTGAAAAGCATGGGCATAAGAAGGCACAGGAAAGGGATTAAAGACGAAGGGGGGTAACCCCCCTTCACCCGTAAATTCCGCCACGCTTTACATGGTATAGCCGGATTCGCCGTGCTGAGTGTTGTCAAGCCCCTCAACTTCGTCTTCACTGCTAACCCTTATTGACGTAAATAAGCCGATAATCTTAAAAATAGCTATGGTCATGACAAATGAGAAAACCGCGACGATTAAGACCGCGCCCAATTGAACAAACAACTGTTTGGCGTTGCCGTAGAACAGGCCGTTTGAGCCTTGCGCATTCATGGCCTTGCAGGCAAACAGGCCAACACATATTGTGCCGATAGCCCCACCTACCCCATGGACGCCAAATGCGTCAAGGGAATCGTCATATCCAAGTCGCGGCTTTAGATTCAGAGCGAAATAACATACCACCGCGGCAATTGAACCAATGGCAAATGCCCCCATAGGCGTTACAAACCCGGCCGCTGGTGTTACCGTGGCCAGTCCGGCTATTGAAGCCGTGGCGGCGCCAAACATCGTCGGCTTGCCGTGAAACATCCACTCAAGGGCAATCCACACACACACCGCCGACACCGCCGCCGTATGAGAGGTTACAAATGCCAGCGTGCTTAACTGCCCCGAGGACAGGGCGCTACCACCGTTAAACCCAAACCACCCAAACCACAAAATCCCCGTGCCAATGACCGTCAACGGCAGGTTGTGCGGAGACATAAGGTCGTGCGGAAACCCTTTTCTCTTTCCAAGATATAAGGCCGCCGCAAGGGCCGAAAACCCTGACGTAACATGCACTACGATTCCACCAGCAAAGTCCATAACACCCATCTGAGACATCCACCCGCCCTTTCCCCATACCCAGTGCGCTACGGGGGTATAGACAACAGCAGCCCATACAAAAGTAAACACCATAAAGGCGGAAAATTTCATTCTCTCGGCAAATGCCCCACTGATGAGGGCCGGCGTAATGGCGGCAAACATCGCCTGATAGATCATAAAGGCCAGGTGCGGCACCGTAGGGGCATAGTCTGGATTAGGCTCAAGAGTGACAGAACTAAGCCCCGCCCAGTCCAGCCCGCCGATGATACCATGAAAATCCGGCCCGAAGGCAAGGCTGTAGCCGAAGAGTATCCACTGAAGGCTTACTAAGGCAATAGCCACAAAGCTCTGCATTATCATGGAGAGGACGTTTTTGCGCCTCACCATGCCGCCGTAAAACATCGCCAGCGCCGGCGTCATCAGCATTACCATCGCCGCGCTGACCAGCATCCACGCAGTGTCTCCCTTATCTACAGCCGAGATTGTGTCAGCAAAAACAGGTGCGGCGATTAATATAAAAAGAAGCATAAAAAGATACTTTTTCACATAAACCTCCCCAAGGAATTTTATAGCGCATTCGCGGCGACGTGCCTAACGGCGCATATTGCTTATCAGCCACGTACAGTAACATTTTTTAAATTAATTTTTCAAACTGTGACAACTGTGATGACGGTGACAACTGTGATGTGACAACTACTTGTCAAGCCACTTTGACTTAAGAAAAGACAGATATCCATCCTCGTACATATCGTCAAGCGCTCGGTTTATTTTGTCAAGCAGGGATGGGTCTTTCAGCAGGGCGTTTCTATTTATCGCAATGGAAACATATCGGTTGTCATATCTGCCCTGAATGACCTTTACAGACAGGCCGTCCTCTGATGCCCTTTTCGCGTATACAGAGACTATGCCGGCGTAAAATACCGCGGCGTCGGCGTTCCCTGTTTTCAGCCCCTCATAAACCGCGTCCATACCGGATTTAACGACAACCTCAGCGCCTATTCTTTTGAGTTCAGAAATTGAGATATTGTCGTTGACAACGGCAATCCTTTTGCCCTTGAGTGTCTCAATACCAACGACAGTGTTTTTTACTTTATCCGTCGAGAACTCAGACACGATCTCCGCCGTAATCAGATTAATCAGGAGAAGCCCGATAAGCCATATCAATACAGACAATAAACGGGCGTGACCACGTTTAGGAATCACATCGCCAAACCCGATGGTTGTCTTAATCTCAAGCACACACCACATCGCGTCGAAAAGACCTCTACCATAAGGGCGGGCAATCAGGGTGTCGTTTTTCCTCTCGAAAAACCATAGTATGTTGCCGAATATGAAGATGAACACAACAAAAACCAGCGCCGACTGCATTACTATCGGCGAGTATGCGGCCGACAGCGCCCTGACATTCATTAAGAAATGGTTTAGCAGCTTATCTATCACCAGAATCCTAAGGCCGGAGACAAAATATGGACGGCTGAATACGGCCGTTTTCGAGTTTTCTCTGGTGGGACGAATACCCAGTAAGACTATGTCCAGTTTGCCGGAGAAAAACTTCGAGTTGCATTCGGGAATATTACTGCAAACCTCTAAGTGGTACTTAAGCCCTGACCGCAGGGCAACCTCCCGCCATACATCCGCGATAAGGCCACGATATTGCCCGTCCTGCTGCCTATGGTAGAGAACATCGCTCAAAGGCATGGCAACCCTGTATGTCTCTTGCCCGCCACAAACGCCAGAGGCGGCCAAAAACACACTCCCCGCGCATAATAACGCTATGACGATTCTATGGACGCCCATTTGCCGTCAATAGCGAGAATCGTTCCATCGCCAAGCATATCAAAGATAACATTGTTGATCTCGTCAAAGAGCACCGCGTCGAATGTCTTTCTGAACATACCGGCCTGCCATTGAACTTCATACCTTGTGCTCATAATAGTGTCGGGATTGAGGCCATTCTTAAGCGCCCTGCTTGCAAGCTCCATGGTCGGTAGGTAAAAAAGTACGGCAGCCGCGGCCTTCCCTTCCTTTAATATATCGTAGATATCCTTATAATTTGAAACGACCACAGGTCTTGCCCCGATGTCTTTCATGTCGTTTATAATGGCCTCGTCGTTTGAGACTGCCACCGTGTTATTTTTTAAATCTGCAAAATTCCTTATCGTACTATTTATTTTATTCGTTGAAAACTCGGAGATAATCTCGGCGGAGATAAGCGTGATAAGAAAAAGACCAGTAAACCATACTACGACAGAAAATAAGCGTGAGCGCAACTTTCTCGGTACGACGTCTCCAAATCCTATGGTGGTCTCCGTTGCGATGACGCACCACATGGCGTCAAAGACCCCTTCCTTATAACCCTTCGCCATGCTGGAGTCTTTTTCCAAAAACCATAGTATGTTGGCGTAGATAAAGGCGACTACTATAAACACAACAAAAATCTGCATCACAATCCCCGACCACGCGACCGACACGGCCTTAAAATTATCAATCAACCTGAGTTTCCACGCCTTCATCAAAAGAATCGAGAGATTTGACACATGATAGACATGCGAGAAGGCCGCGATGTCCTCATTCTTGGATGAGCGTGCGATACCGTTTAAAAAAAAATCAACCTCACCGGCAATTACTTTTTCTCTCAGACCATTGGCGTCTTTGAATTCCCGAAAGGTGTAGTTGACCCCCGCACGCTTTGCTATCTCCTTCCAGATGTCGGCGATAAGCCCGGTAACCTGACCGTCTGGTGTTTTGCTGATATAACAGGGTTCGGCGACGAACCCCACGGTGTAGGTCTTGCCATTGGTGACGGCGGCAGTGGCGCCGCCAACAGCGACAACCGTCAGGACAAACGCGCATACCGCGACCATTATCATTTTCCGCATAATATACTTGCCCATATGCCATCTGCCCTACTGAAGGGGTTGGCGCGTCCTCATTAATTTAATCAAAGCGGCTCCCGTGAACTTGCCATCTTTGGCGAAATTGAAGGCAATTCTCGCGTATCCGGCAGCCTCGCACTCATCGCAGCCATCTCTAAGCATAAAGAGAAACAAATAGCGCAGCCCACCCGCCTCAACTGTCTGAACCTTTTCAAATTCAACCCCCGCCGCGGAAAGCGCGAGGTTAGGGTTTACCTTAATAAACATGGGGTATTTCGGATCTTCTTTGATATTGATTGTGGCCATGGCCGTTTTCTCTACGGGGATTGCCGCGGGAGTGCCGTTTACCAGGACATGCTCAACCGTTGAGTTGTCCGCCGTAGCGTTATCCGTGTTGTCGGCGGGCGTTACGGTTATCAGGTCAATCGTCCCCGGCACTGAATCGGTGGCAGGGGGCGCATCAGCCGCGTAAACGCTGCCTACGCCTGCCGCGGCACACATAATGAGCAGTGTCAATAACAAAAACCTCATGGTTTTCATATTATACACGATTACCTCTGATAAACGCAGGGGGCGATTTTGTCGTGATGGCAAATGGAGCACCCAAGCCGCCAACGGAGGGGATAATCCCCCGGCAACCCAAACGCGATAGACAAAACGTGGCGAGATTTACGGGGTGAAGGGGGGGTTACCCCCCCTTCGTCGTTAATCCTTTTTTATTTCCATCTTATCATTAGGTATCTCACCAAACATCTCTGGATTATACAGTGCTTCTACTCTTGTGGTTGGCATTTGAAATACGCCATCGTTATTCAGCCTCACGGTGTATGAGACTGACAAGCCGCCCTTGGGCACGTATTCATAATACACCTTTACGCCCTCAAAGGTGAATTCTTTATAGGCCTCCCACGCGCCTGTAAATTGCTGCTTCTTTTTCGTGAGCAGCGCTGAGTCTCGCCCAAGCCCCCTGTTTAGGATCGTCGCGCCCGCCGGTACGGGGTCATTTACCACAACCCATGTCATGTCGGCCTGGGCGTCTATTTTTAAATCAACCGTAAACACGTCGCCCTTTGTCCACTTGCCCTTAGTCTTTTGCGAGACGGGCGTAATTGTCTTTTCTATCTTATAGCCGCTGCTCAATGGTTTTGTTAGTGGTATTGCCGCAAGACTTTGAATAGTAGCCCAAGGCTTCCCCACGCCGTTGTGGGAAACACTAAGTGCCGCCTTCTTATCGTCAGGCCAGTCAAACCTGCCAGCGCTGCCCTTTGGGGTCTTTCCCCAGTCGGTGTTAAACGTTTTGTTGTCCAATTGAGCGGTACTTAGGCCGTTTACGGGAACTGATTCGTATCTTGTGGAGAAGCGAAGGGCAGCCAGCACACCCCACGCGTTTGCCACGGTGCTGTCCCAGTGGCCGTGCCTCATCCTGCCTATTGCCCCCGCGGCTATCTTAGCCACATCCGATTTCCATGACTCTATGGATAGGGATGTCAGCAGAAGGCGCACGGCATTGGCGTCAGGCGTGGCCATAAGCCACCATAAGTTGTCCATCTTTTCCGTTGACAGACCCATCACAGTACCCTGCAGGTTGAGCCTCGTACGCAGAGTATCAATGGCCGCCTTCAGCCTCTTATCTTTATCTGCGACACGTCTCAGGATGTTGACAACATCAATAAGCGCCGAAGTAGGAAGCAGGGCTGGGTCAGTGGCTACTGAGGCCAGCATTGCCGGGTCTGCCGCGCCGTAGCGTGAGAGGGCCTCAATGGCCGAGAGTTTTCTAACAACTAAATCGGCAGTCTGAAGAGGAGTTCCCCTTGCTATCTTGCCGTTTACGAAAGATGTGAGGGCGGTTATCATTTTGTCCTTTGTCTCATGGGGTATTTCATATCCGGCTTCGTTGGAAATTGACAAGATATATGACGTCAGCACCTCGCTTCCAGTCCTCATGTTGTGGAAATATTTTACAAGGCCGTCTTTGTCGAGATAGTTCGGCAGCTCTGCCCTAATCTGATTCCACATCACCGTGTCTCTGAGGGCTATTGCCTTTGAGACCTTTTGCTCCATGCACGAGTATGGATAGCGCGCCATATAATAGGTTATACCTGTGAGGCCGTCGCCGAGTTTGGGCTTGAACGACACATCAATCCCGCCGAGCTTTGGCAAGGCGTCTGCCGGTCTTTCAACCGCAACCGCATATGGAGCGTCAATCTGCCGCAGCTCTGCCTGATACGTCTTCACATCTACAGCGTTAACTACCTTTTGTTGTACACGCAGCGAGTCCTCTGAGGCACCTTTCACCGCCATTTCATACAGCAGATTATTGACATTAGACGGCACCTCTATCTTCCAGTCAACGACCTCAGAACGCCCGGCCGGTACGTTAATTTTGACTGGAGACATCTTTCTCGTGACGTTGTCGCTGCCCCTTACTGATAGCTCGGCACTGGCGTCAATCGCCTTTTCGGTGGTGTTTCTTACTGTAAAACCGGCTATAAACCTGTCGCCGGTACGCACAAGCGGGGGAATACCCGAAAATATCATCAAATCCTGAGAAGTCCTGACAGACGTGTCACCCGTGCCGAAATACCCTGCACCTCCAGTGGCAATGGCAACAATCTTAAAAGCGGTAAGCGAGTCATTCAGAGGGACATTCACCGAGGCCTCGCCATTTTCGTCAAGTTTAACTGTTGCCTTCCAAAGTATGAGCGTATCAAACAGCTCGCGCGTAACGCTCTTGCCGCCGCCGCCACCCTGTGGGAGTGACTTACGCCCGAAGTGCCGCTTTCCTATGACCACCGCCTGTGAGGTCGAGGTCTTTAGTTCATACGGCCTTTTGCTCATCATCGCATCAAGCAGCTTCCAGCTTAGATTCGGCTTTAACTCCAATAGCCCTTCATCAACAGCCGCGACGATAACTGAACTGCCCTTGGGCGGTGCCTTGCCGTCGGGGTCAAGCACCTTTATTTTAGTCCTGGCCTCCTGCCTCACCTTATAAACTGGCCTGTCCGCCGTAACAGTGACTTTAAGCTCATGTGGCCGCCAGCCAACATCAATCCCCGTAATACCCAATTTAAACGCGGGTTTTCCGGGGTCAAACAGGGCAGTAGGTTTGGCGTCATCAATACGGCCCCTTATGACAAGCGCGGATACGTAAACATTTGGGGCATAATTTTTCTTTATAGGTATCTCAATAACCGGCGTGTTTCTGGTGATTGTCCTTGCATACGTGTCCATGACGCCTTCGCGCCCAACGGTTATCCACGCTGTGGCTTCCTTAAAGGGCATCCGAAGCTGAAACTTTGCCGTTTCGCCAACTTCATATCTTTTCTGCTCGGAAATAATATCAATGCGGTCATCACTTCCACCTTCAAACCACGCGTCCTCTTTGCCAGCAATAAAGACCTCGCTGTTAGTAAACGCCGCTCTACCGCCTTCGTCTTTTACCTCTGGCTGAATAATTATCCTGCCAACGGCCGGTGAGGGCGCCTCACAGAATAATATGCCTTTTTCGTCAGTCTTGCCGGAGCAGTGGCGTCCAACCTTCTTTATCTCATCAACATTTTCGTAAGAATAGAACCCGCCCGCCACACGTTTTCTGTGGGAGTAAGTCTTCTTCTTAAAAATATCAACCTCAACGGGCGTATTTGGCCGAGGCTTGCCGTCAATGCCTAATACGATTACCTTATACCTGAGGGAGTCTTTCGAGGCTGCCCAGTCTGACGGGTCTATTCCCACCAACAGCGACGAGGGATAGACAGGAATGTTTGACGAGACGGTTTGAACCTCGCCGTTAGGGTCAAGAAATTCAAGCTCCGCCCTGATGTCGTGTGGGACGCTTATTTCTGGAATATCTTTCAGGGAGGCCTTAGCTGTGCCATTTTTATCGAGATTGAGTTCGATAGTCTGAAGTTTGACGTGTTTATCATTCGTTGTGGCGGCCTCATCATCCCCCTCGTCTTCCGCCTCTATACTGTCGCTCTGATTGGCGATAGTCTCAATTCCCTCATGTACCGCCTTCCCAGAAAATGTATAGCCTTCCGCCGCCGACATTGAGATTTCCTTAGGCTGAAGCTCCGCGCGCAGTTTAACCGGCAAGTTGGCCGCACCACCACCGGAAAGATATGAGACCGTTATGTCGAGGCCTGCCTCTTTTGGCCTGATAAGGGGCGATGTCGGACCCTGAACCGCCGCCTTCATCATCACCACCCTGAAATCCTCTACGTTGAACTGGCCAGAAAGTATCCTCCGGTCGTAGGGTTTCGCCTTTTTGATAAGATACACCTCGTAGCGGCCATTAGCCGCCTGTTCAGGGATTGCCCAGTTCATCTCTGCCGCACCGTCTTGTAGCCATTTCAATGGGAATGGAAACTCCCTGTTAGAGCCGCTGTGAACGATAACGGCCCTTTCGGGCATTTCGCCCGCCGGTACAAATTCAAAACCGTTGATAGAGTGTTTTCTTATGATATGTTTCATATGCACGGTCTGTCCGGCGCGCAGCAATGTTCGGTCAAAGACCGTATGGGCAACAGTCACATCTTCTGCCCCGCCATATGATTCAGGCAGTTTAAAGCGCCACGGCTCTATGCCCTTGTACCACGACGTATGGGAGAATGTGAGGTCGTCGCGTGTCCGGGCAAATACAAAGATACCCGATGTTACGTCATTAAGAACCTGCGAGTTTTCAGCCCAGTTTAGTTTTTCACGGCAGGAGGGGAGTCCGCTGTCAGAGGGCAGTGTTTGATTAATCCTCGCAATGCCGTCCTCGGCCGTCTTGCCCTGCCATATCACCTTGCCGGTGCAGTCACGAAGCGTGACGTCGGCGTTATTGACTGGTTCACCCTTATCCAGTGTCGTTACCCATACGGCTGAGGCCTCCCTGCCCCAAACGAAGTGCGTGGAGAGGTTTGTAACCAGTGCGGCTGCCTGTACGTACATGGGGCGTTGATTCGGAAGTAGATGACGGCCAAGGATGCCGCTTTCCACCTCTACGACATAAAACCCCGTCCCAGCCAGCGGTATTCCTATTACCTCAAACGCCTTTGTGCTGTCCGGTCTTGGCATGGTGAATGCCTTCACGCCTGTGGCCTTACTAAGCAGAGGTTTTTCGCGTACTGAGGCGGCAGTTTTTTTCAGCCACTTTATTATCTCTTCCTGTGAGCCTGCTGGAATCTTCTTTATATTTCCGGTGACGCCTTCTTTTGCCGCATTGGTCTTGGATTCAGGCTTCGTTTCGGCGGCTTTTGCCTTTGCCTCAGGGTTGAGCAGAAAGAGTTTTATCTCCTGTTCGATGTTTCTAACGGTAATTGGTAGCAGGGCACCGGCCTTTTGCTCAATAATTCCAAAGCGCGAGGCAAATTTTGCCAGAGGCGGGTAGGCGTCCGTCCTGATATTCATTGGAAACTTGCCGCTGTTTGAGAGCACCCTTCCGGTCTCATCCTTTAAACCATCAGGAAGCACAACGCTAAAGGATGTACTTTCGGGAAATGGCCCGTTGAAGACTACACTATTGGTATATCCTGAGTCTTCTCCCTCATCGGCGTCAGGTTTTGGCCTGTAGAGCTTATCCCCACTTTTTATAACGATTTGGCTTGCGGCCTTTTTAGCAACGGGGGCTGAGAAATAGAGCTTCATAGGGGCAATGGGAATGCAGCCTGATGTGGCCCTCTCTTTAAGGCATTGAAACGTGGCCATGAATGCCCTCTGCGTCTTGAAGTGCAGCACCTGTTCTGTGTCTGACGAGACGCCGCTTTTGGATTTCACCCCTTTGCCCCATACTATTTTCACATTTTTCCCCGATGGAAAGGCGCGATTACACGCAATGGCTACGATGTTTTTTAATGGAACTCTTTTATCGCTGACTGAGTTGGCGGCTTTGAGTATATCCTCCTTGTCCTTGCCTTGAATCAATGTGACACCTATGCGTTCGTTTATGCCGTCAACGGTGCAGTGGACATGATCGGGTATTGAGGTCTCATCTGGCGGGCCATCAAGATAGAGGACAAAGGCGTGCCTTTCGTCAAGTGCGATACTGCCGTCCGAAGGGTCGGAGGCGATAATAGACGGCCCGCCGGTTGAAAATTTAAAACTGTTATCTCCTTCAACTAAAGCTCCAGCCATGGTCTTAGCCAATGGCTTCAGCGTGAACGTACAGAGAAGGCCGGAGGGCAAATCCTTGTCGAAATCGTATACCCAGTTCTTTGTGTCAACCCATCTGGCGGTGCCCTTCGCCGCACAATCAACATCAAAGGGGGATTCAGCGCGCGGGTCGCCAAAGGAGACCATCTGCTCTGAAAATCGGGCGGTAACCTGCCTTACACCTTTGGCGGTGCCCTGAGGGGAGAACTGCTCCACTACGGCGTGCTCACCGGCAGATACCATCTTGTTAAGAAAGACAATCGCAAATAACAACACTAATACGGCGTATATTATCCCCTTTGATATGCCCCGATTGCCTGTCCCCATATCTGTGCCCCCATTATACCGAGTTGACTATCCTACCGCCAAAAGCGGCACCTTCCCCCGTAGTATATCTTATTAAATAAATTTATGGAAAGCGCTTCTCAGCGGCTCTTAAGGGGGGTTGCGGACATAAAATTTTTGATCTCATCTGATGAGCGGGGAATACCTGCCCTGCCTCCCGTCCTGAGGCATTTCATCGCGGCTGTGGCCGTGGCAAAACGAATGGTTTTTTCGTGCGGCCAGCCATTTAAGATACCATAGATACAGCCGCCGTGAAACACATCACCCGCCCCTGTGGTATCAACCGCCTCAATATCGTATGCCGGATGATAAAATATATGGCCGTCTGGTGCCATGGTCAAACTCCCATCACTGCCAAGCGTAACACAGGCAAACCGAACGCCTAAGCCGGTGAGTCTTCTGAGGGTCTCTTCGTGGCTTGAGGCATATTTTTTGCTAAACTCCTCTGAGCACACCACGTAATCGCAAAGCGGGAGCAACTCACGCGTCCTTTCGCGTACCGAACCGGCGTCGAGCATGACGGGGACACCGAGGGCCTTCGCCATCTGTGCCGCGTTAATTGACGCTTCTTGCATAAGGCCATCAAGATGAAGGATATTCGCACCATTAAGGAATGATTCAGCAATGTTACAGTCGTCTCTTGAGGCACGCGACCAGAGGATTGTCCTGCTGGCGGTTGTCCTATTTATTATTATGCAGGCGGTCTGAGACGACCCACCTGTTTCAGTGAGCATATGCGATATATCAACGCCCTCGGCGATGAGGCCGTTTTTAATCTTCACACCCACCTCGTCATCGCCGACAATGCCAATAAATCTCGTCTTAACACCAAGCCGATTTAACACAACGAGAGCGGTGGCAACCGGCCCGCCGCCTTCGATAACCCATGGCGAGACTTCACACTTTTTATCCTCCACGGGAAACATATCCACGAAGGTCAAATAATCAAGGCTGCACTGCCCAAGCCCGGCAACAAGGTGGTGGTTATTCATAGTATGCGTTCCCTCTTGTTAAACGATTGGCGTATTACATCTTGCTTTTTAAGATCATCGAAAATAACCATATCAATATTTAATAATTCGTTTATATCGTTAGCACGTTCCACTTTATAAGGGATATCATATATTCTGAAAAAAAGCTCAAAAGCTAAGCTTACTATATATTTGATAGCATCAAGACGTGGGAATTCCTCTCCAAAATAATCTATGCAAGTAATAATTCTAATATCAGTATCGGGATGTCTTTTTGACACAATATCTGAGGGGTGCGCTCTAAATAGAAGTATAACATTAGCTATAACAATTGATAGTCCTTTCTGAAAGTTATCTTGATTCTCCTCATTATCCATTATAAACTTAAAGGCACTTGAATCAGCTTCCTTTTCTAATTCCTTATTATATGTGTCATCATTTTTATCATATTGATGATTATAAATTAAGTGCATACATTCGTGGTACATGATATAAGCAATAGCATCCTGAAAAATAGCGTTGGTTTTCTCAACATAGAATTTTTCCTCATCAGTGTTTGGCTTTTCTGGATTTGGCAAGTTAATATCATGGTCAGAGTATTTATCTGCTAATGTTACTGCCCATTCAACTAATTTAATAGTATTTTGAATCAATGGATTAATCAATAAAGTATTATTTGTATATTTTATTACTTCTTTTATGATTTGATTATGAGTCATTTGAGATGACATTTTGATTCTATGGTATTCTTTATGCTGTTTCTCCATATCCTCTTCATAAACAACAAGAAGCCAATATATAATAGACCAAACATACGATAAATAAACCTCTTGAATTACTATTTGTTTATTTTCTCGATCAGTAGATGGTCATTTTAATTTATTCGCTCTATTGTCATATATTATTGCTGGATTTAACTTCCCTGCATTAATCAATTCTTCTATATATTTAATAGCATCGTTCTTTATATTTTCAAAACTCATCAATATATTATTACGTAAAACCCGTACTGGCATGTTCCCTTGGTGCGAAGATTTTGGAAATGTCATTGATGCCCTCCTATTTGTCATTCCCGCGAAAGCGGGAATCCAGCCCATACGCCAATTTCTGCAAGACTGGATTCCTGTTTTCGCAGGAACGACAGACTTATTAATATTGCTCATTTGGATGCAACTAATGTAATAATAAATTACTTTACATACGCAATTGCCGCTTTAATATCTTCACTGCTTAATGAAGGATAACTTTTTAATATCTCCGCTTCGGTTGCACCCTCTGCCATGTTATCAAGAATGACCGACACCATAACGCGAGTGCCTCTTATACACGCCTTACCGTGGCACACAAGCGGGTCAAAGGTTATTTTTTCTACCCAATTCACTATCAGCCACCTCCTCTAATCATTATACCACAGCTCAGGGCTTGCCCGCATCCTTCGCCCACAGGTTTTGCTTTTTATATGTCTTCCAGCGGTTGTGCATCCATAGGTATTGGTCGGGGAATCGGGTGATTATCTCTTCCATTGTGTGGGCTGTGGCCTGCGTTAATCTGATTATCTCGGCCTTCTCGCTTTCGTAGCCTGTTGCGGGGATTATGGGGTCGCTTACGTAGCCCGTAAAACCCCCTTCTTTCCATTTTCGGCAGCACGCGATTACCACGATGGGACGCTTATATAAGACCGCAAGCATCGCGGGGATGGGCGTGGCCGTTGCGGTTCTGCCAAAATACGTAATAGCAACCCCCTTTGCCGTGCTTTGGTCAGGCAGCATTCCTATTGATTTGCCCTTCCTCAGGGTCTCCTGAAGGATGAACATGGCGTTGGTCTTCGCTATGAACAGTTGGCCGCTTTCAGCGCGGTTGGCGTAGATTAATTTCTCTAAGTACGGGTTGTCAAGCGGACGCACCACAACCACAAGAGCAATACCAACGGCAGAACTTATGTATGGCAGAAATTCCCAATTCCCTATGTGCGGCGTTACAAATATGCAGCCGTTTGAATTTTCATGGGCCGCCTTCGCCTTGATAAACAGGGCCTCAAGCTCAGGGTATGATTCTCTGATTAATCTAACAGGGTCATTTGCCGTCAGCAGGGAGCGATATTTTATGCCTTCCATAAATGTGAGAAAAAACGACGCCGCGCTCTTGTCGGCAGTCTCTTTTACCTCCCGCGGTGACATCTGCGGGAAGGCCAGAGCAATGTTCTCCACGGCTATGCGCCTCCTCTTAGGAACGAAGATAAAGAGCAGAGTGCCTAAAAATGCGGCGATTGAGTGCATTGCGCGTATGGGCAGCGCCCCTGCCGCTAAAAAAATCAACCGCACCGCCCAATACTCAAAATACCACCTTATGCGCCTTAGCCTTTTCTTCTTTTTCATATTTTTTTATCAGAAGGGGGGGAAGAGTAGGCCGGTACATCAGGCGATATTTGCCCGCCCCGCCTTTTTGATTTCCTTGTCCTTGTACATCAGGGCGTCTGCCTCGGCTATCAACTCATCCAGCGTGGCCGGTTTTTCGGGATTATAGATGGTTATCCCTGTGCTTAGAGACAGTGTCATATTGTCTTCAATGTGGGAGCGGTTATAGTTCCTGACGTTGGCGGCAAGACGCGCTCTGATTGTGTCCTCCACCTCGTCCCCCATCCTTGAGACGAGGACGATGAACTCGTCTCCTCCCATACGCCCAATAATGTCCGCCTCTCTGAATGTGTCTTTTAATACCTCGGCCGCCGCCTTTATTATAACATCGCCGTCTTTGTGTCCCCTTGTGTCGTTTATAAGTTTCAGGCCGTCAAGGTCTAAAAATACTATCATCATTTGCTTGTTATACCGGCCAGCTATTTTGAACTGTTGCTCGGCGAGGGCGTAAAAACCCCGGCGGTTATAGAGGCCGGTAAGCTCGTCCACTATGGACAGCTTATGGAGCCTTTCCCTCAACACCGCTACCTCAGTAACGTCAGTTCCGACGCATATGATACTGTTGGGGGAGCCATCGTCTCTGTACAGGCACGTTGAGTTCCAGTTTATGTACTTGTCCTCACTGCCTCCCATGTCGGTTTTCAGCTCAAGATTGTTTATGTTGCAAAGGGACAGGATGTTATAGAACTTTGCCAGATTGCGGGAAAAATCCTCATCCCCTGCCGCGCTTACCTCTGCCGGTGACAGGAAACAATCACGCCATGCCTTGCCAATGAGTTCTTTCGAAGCAACGCCAAGGATTTTAGTCGCCGAGTCATTCAGAAAACTGATAATGCCTTCGTTTGACATCTCACACACGATGGCCGGTAAAAACGCAACTAATGTCCTGTACTTCATCTCTGATTCTCTTAGGGCACGCTCCGCGTCGAGGCGCATCGCCTGCATCTCCCCAAGCCTCACCGCGCTCATGATTGAATGGCAGAGCAGCTCGGTTGTAATGCGCGACTTATTCAGATAGTCCTTGGCACCCTTTTTCATCGCCGAAAGCACTATCTCCTCGTCCCCATGTCCTGTGAGGAAAATAATCGGCGTGGTAATTCCCTCTATGCGCGCCCGTTCGATTACCTCAAGGCCGTCCGCCTCCCCAAGCATGTAGTCCACGATTATGACATCGAAACTACCGGAGAGCAGTTGCTCTATCGCGTCGGGAAATGTCTGCACATCAACTATCTTCAGGGAAATATTCTTAAAACCTTCCTTTAAGTAATCCCTTACAAGTAGGACATCCTCCTCATCGTCGTCAATGAGCAATACCTTCATCTCTTTCATTTCTCTCATTACATCGGTTTCCTTAGTTAATATCCTTACTCAATTGGCCGCCTATGTGCGAGGTATCTCCTTCTTTTTCGGGTTTTTCGGGAAGCTCTACCGCGCTGAACCAGTATTTTGAGATTATGGCCGCAATTTCAAGCAGACGATCAAAGCTCTCAGGTTTCTTTACGTACGAATTTACTCCAAGGTCGTAGCATTGCTGTATGTCGTCTTTCGAGGCGGATGTCGTCATCGCTATTATTGGAATAGGTCTCATGGTTGCATCAGCTTTTATCTCATGCAGGGCCTCAAACCCATCTTTCCTTGGCATGTTCAGGTCAAGGAGTATCAGGTCGGGATGCCCCCTTTTTGATAAATAATCAAGCAGCTTCTCACCATCCTCTACCCATGTTATATTGGCGTTGAGGCCGGTTTCTTTGAATGCGTCGGTTATCAGGATATTGTCGTCTTCGTCGTCATCGGCGTGGAGAATTTGAAATGGCTCTATGGTCTTTCCGTTTGTCTTCAATCCTTTGTCCCCCGTCTCATTGTGATTCTCTTTTTTCCGGCAGCCGTACTGTAAAAGTTGTGCCCGCACCCGGGGCGCTATCTACGGCCAGCAGTCCGCCGTGGCGCTTCACTATTTTATCACAAATAGCCAATCCCATGCCCGTCCCTTCATATTCCCCACGACCATGAAGCCGCTGGAAGGGTTTAAATATCTTGTCTAAGTATTTCATATCGAAGCCGATGCCGTTGTCAGTGACCGCTATTTCACAGTATTTGATAGAATTCTCAATGAGATTATTGGTAAGCCTTACCGTTACAACAGGCACAACGCCCTCTGCATGAAATTTTAGCCCATTGGCCGTGAGATTCATAAATAACTGGTGCATCTGCATAGCGTCTGCCTCAATAACAGGAAGACCATCAAACTCCACGCGTCCCCCGGAACGCATAAGGCGCTCCTCAAGGTCGGAGACAATGCCCCGCATAATAAGATTCAGGTCGGTTGGCAAAAATGGCTTGGCGCGCGTGGTTATCCTCGAAAAGTTCAGCAGCTCCTCAATAAGGCGCTGCATACGGGCAGCCGCCCCCTGCATTCTCTGCAGGTAGTCTGCGGCGTCCCCTGTGAGGGTTGAGCTGGTCTTCGAATGTAACCTGTCTCCGAAGGCGATTATCTTACGCAGCGGCTCCTGAAGGTCATGGGAGGCAACGCTTGCGAAGTCCTGAAGGTCCTGATTGCTGCGTTTCAACTCCTCGGCGTATTTTGAAAGTGAGTTCTTCACCGCTATGAGTTCGGATATATCCGTAATAAGGGCAAACGCCCAAGCTACCATGCCGTCTTTTACAGGGGTGGCGTTTACGCGCGTGTGCAGCAACGCGCCGTCATCAGCGGCAAGTGTGACTGTTGCCGCAACCCCCATCCCCCACCCCAAATCGCCCAACGCATGGCCAAAGGCCTCGGATTCAGAGTGATGCACCAAGCTGATGACGCTTCTGCCGATTACCCTTCCCCTTGTCGTTTTGAGCATTTTTATCAGGGCGTCATTGCAACTGGTTATCTCATATGAACGGTTAAACTCAATAAAACCCTCCGACGTGCTGTTTATTATATTATAGTATTTCTCTTCTGTTTTTTTCAGGGCTTGTTCTACGCGTTTATGGGCGGTCGTGTCTATACACTTGCCGGCAACAAACATGTTTCCCGAAGGGTCTTTTATTGGAAACCTTATTATCAGCCACTCATGCGGGCCGTCATCCTGAGGAAACGTCTCTACAATATCAACTGTCTTATTGACTGACAGCGCAACAGCGTCATGGTCGCGCAAGACTGTGGCCAATTTCACAGGGAAAATATCATTATCAGTTTTTCCTATTATATCTTTTGCCTCCATGTGGCTTATATTTCTGAAATTGTCGTTTGCATAGACGTATCTGCCGGTCTCATCCTTCATAAACGCGGCAAACGGGCTGTTTCTCATAAAAGTCATAAACAGGTCCTCGGACATTCTGAGCTTCTCTTCGGTCAGTTTTCTCTCTATAATGCCAGCCAGTGTGTTGGCCATGGATTGGAGAAACTCTATCTCTGTATCATTGCTGGTATGGCCCTCTTTCACATAGAGATTGAGAAGTCCGAGCGTCTTGTCACTACCCGAAAGTATAGGCACACAGTAGTGGCCGTGATTCGATATGCCCGGGTACGTTACATCATGGAGGCCGTCAAGGGCGTCGGTAAATATGATTTCCTTCGTTGCCGCCGCCCTGCCGCATATACACTTATTTAATGGCACGTTATGGCATAGCTCAAGTATCTTGCTGGAGAGGCCAAGCTGTGCCTTCATGTCCAGTTGGCCAGTCTTGTCATTGAATAAAAATATACATCCCTTTGAGTCGAGAGAAAGCCATTTGATGGATAGAATCAGGTGAATTATACGCTCCAACTGAGTATCAAGCGCAACAGAGTCAATGGCAATGTCCAGCGCCAGGCTTACTGTCTTCTGTATGTCGAGATGGCGTTCGTTTATCTCCTCGGCGCGCTTTCGCTGCATGACCTCATCCGATAACTGCTCGTTGATTGTAGTCAGCGCCGCTGTCCTTACCCTTACCTTTGCCTCAAGCTCTTCGTTAGCCTGTCTGATTTCCTCTTCGTATTGTTTGCGTTTTGTGATGTCTGTTACTATGACGATTATTATTTTTTCATCTCCAAATTCCAGGTAGTTTGCCATTACCTCAGCGGGAAACAGGGAGCTGTCCATTCGTTTTCCAACTACCTCGGATACTGTTAATTCTTTTGTCACAGAAAGCGATAAGAGCAATTCCCAGTATGGCTCTGTCGTCATATCAAAGAAACTCAAATCCATCCCATCAAGGAATTCATAACCGAATATGGCCTCTGCCGCCGGGTTC
This sequence comes from Nitrospirota bacterium, assembly GCA_015233045.1. Lineage (GTDB taxonomy): Bacteria > Nitrospirota > Thermodesulfovibrionia > Thermodesulfovibrionales > Magnetobacteriaceae > Magnetominusculus. The sequence continues at coordinate 20,731 of JADFYL010000033.1, forward strand.
ATAGACATAACCATTGAGTGAATATCTACAACGATAATGCCGGTTGGGACGTTATCCACGACTGCGCGGGTACGGGCTTCGCTTATGGTCAGCTCTTCTGTTTTACTCATCAGGCGGTCTCGTGATGCGGTTATCTCATCCACGAGGATTTCATATCGTTTTTCCATTACCGACAATTGGTCGCCCTTAAGGTCTTCTGTTGTGTCAAGGCCGAGCTGTTCTTTTGAAAATATGGAAATGTGCGCGCTTAACCTCTCTATACGCCTTGTAATCCTGAACATTATCAGCGTAACAGATAAAACCAAAACGGCTATCCCAACCGTCCCAACCTGAATTTGAGTTCCCATTATTTCACTTCTTAGCTGTTTGACCGAACTTGTGGAAATCATGGAGGCAAACATCATTTTCACGTCTGTCTCGCCGTAGTCAAGGAAGGATTTCCCTGTGAAAATATATTTCCCCTTGAGTGACGAGACCAACGTGCCGTGAGCAATTGCATCAGGATCATTGCTTGCCAGGACTGCCGGTTCCTTTCCCATAATCAGGGCAATGATATTGCCGGAGCTATCAATGGACAAGAGGAATTGATCATCTAATGCGTGGGCCAGCATTAGCGTCGCCAGCGGTTTATCTGTTTCGTCTGTAACTTTCTCTGACGCGATTATATATGGCACACCGTCGAGCATAGTTAAAAAGGCCTGTCCGCGGCTCATCTGGTTAAGCGCCCCTCTCTTGCCTAACAAAGCGGAGGGAATCGGCTCCGAATCCACGGTAAATACCTCCATGGGATTGCCTTCGGCATCGAATAGAGCGGCGTATGTGAAATCGGCAATAAGTCTAAGCACGGCAGTGCCAGGCAGCCACGGCGGGATTTCCTCCTGCGTTATTATCGATTTGTTTTTGTTCCACTTATCTCCCTTTACATAATTGACAATAGAGTGCTGTTTAGACAGCAGGACAGCGGTCTGATGAAAACCAATTACATAAGTGTCGAATTTGGCACGGTCAGCAACTGCGCGTCTGGCCAGCCGCTCCTGCATCTGCGCGTCTAACGAGTCCGCAAGGCGGCTGGTACTGTAATACCCAAGTCCCGCGCCTAGCCCTACGCTGACGGCCACAGTGATAACTACCATCTTTAAGGTCAGTGAAATCCTGTTAAACATAGCTTATTGCATCAGACGCATACCAAGGCAAACGCATTAGAAATTGCCGCCCTTATTTTTGTCATTCCGGCTTGTCCAGAATCTGTCCTTATGCCTCAGAATATGCACAATCATCATGAAACTCCCACTAAAGGGAAGATTCCGGACAAGCCGGAATGACGGAAAGGGACAAAGCCGAAATGATTGCATAGGCATCTTCCGCTTTATTTTCCAAATGCGATTGCCCTGAGCCGCATACGTTGTATGTGTATGGAGCCGTCAATCAGGCTCTCCTGTGACCTCGTCGCCTGTGAATTTCCAGCCGGCCTTGCGTAGAAGCGGTGCTGGGATAATCGCGAAGCCCTTATCAACCCTGTCCAGATTGGACAGTATATATTCTATCAGTTTCTTCGCGATTGGTTTAGCCAGTTTCGGGTCGTCCCATGAGGTGAAATTCATTGTCCTGTACGTGGTGTATTTTCCAGAGGCGACGGCCGCATCGTCCTGCGGGGATACGCCGTCAATAGTCAGGAATTTATATTTATCCTTTGTCCCATAGGTGTTTGCCATCCAGACGGTTTCGTATCCTATGGCGCCTTTGAGCGCCGCGATTTGAGAGAGCATATTGGGAATAGAGCCTACTTCCATCGCCTTGGGGCTGAAAAGGTCTTCCTTTCCCAGAATCAGGCACCAGTGCCCCGGCCTTGTCTTACAGTGAAGCCTCACAACCGGCCTGATGTCGGCGTTGTCGCCGGGGGCGCCGCCGGGGGTTTTTACCTCTGACCATTTATGTATCTTCCCCCTGTATATCATTCGCACATCGGCAAGCGAAAGGTTTGAAACGGGGTTTTCCTTGTTTACGATTATCGCCAGCGCGGCAATTCCCATCGTGTGATA
>JADFYL010000156.1 GCA_015233045.1 Nitrospirota bacterium
TATGAAACGACACAGTTGGTCGTCCCTAAATCTATCCCAACTATAAACGGCGAATTCTTCATTGGCAACTCCTTATGTTATAAGAGTAAAAGGTGGGTGGCAACACAACTTTATCCCAATTAACGCGTCAAAGAATTTCTACCTCGGCAGGTTCTACGACGCTGAGGTCATGGCCTTCTGAGGTCTCAGGCAAAGAGGTCGCAGCGACGCGCCATCCGCAGTGCCTCAGTACGCCGCGAAACGGCGGCTGCCCTGTAACGTTGCCTGTAAGGCGGACTGAGGATGGGTCAAAGCCCGCCCCGACCGTTACCTCATGGCCTTCCTGTTCGTGCCTGACTGGTTCGATTTTCATATATTCCATCAGGGCCTCCCTGCATCCGGCGTGAATTGCCCTTATGGCGTGGCCAATTTGCTTATCATCGTATCCGCTTATGTCTTCCTGAAGGAAATCTATCAAACGGCCTTTCTTCTGTAATATCATAAGCGTCTGGGCGGCTTTAGGATCGAATGCTGGTGCCACCCGCTCCTCAGCCGTGGAGTCATGAGCGGTATGTTTATCAGAATCATCAACTGAGGAGTTCGTAATCAGAGAGCTTGCCGCGCCATAGACAAGCGCCGAGGTTATCAGCCCGACGGCGACAAAAATCCCCACAAGTACCATACTTTGGGTGTTCATATTAATCGCGGCAATCGCCAACATCGCCGCAGAACCAGTCGTAATAGCCGCAATAACCATAAACAGTTTTTTCTTGTCCAGCACGAAAGTACTATACCAACATCACATGGATATTGTCAATGTGTTGCGAGGGCACACTCCCGCTATCAGTGAATAAGGAAATGAAATCATTGGCGTAAAGACATTTATTGATGTATGTAGTAAATCCACATCCTGGTATTTATCAGGCAGCCCAGCCTTAGTTGCCTGTTGTTAGAATATTTAGCGTCATATATGAACCTGAATGTCTTACCCTGTCCAATATCGCTTTTGGTTGGGGTTTCGCCTTCTACAAGGGAAACAGATTCTAATTTATCCTTGTCGGCAATTATCCCGCCGGTCTTTGATACAGTGTACAGGGCCTTAATGCCGCCTTCACAGGCTTTTTTAAACCAATCGCTTATCCCCGAGACATCCTTAACCTCCTGAATCAATTCCTTTGGCAGATTACCAATTACAGCGGTGCCTCCACAGTACAGCAAATTGCCCTTCACGGCCTTTATATTATTCTCGTGAATACAAAAACGGCCTCTTCTGTTGCAGAAATACGGGCCGTCAATAAGACATCCATCCAGGGACTTCTCTTCGTTATTATTAAGAACCAATATTACATTATCCGCATTACCTGTGTCCTCGTCCACGGCGCAGGCCATCTCTCCATAAATGCACAGCGCGGTTAATATCAGAGTTATTACAACCTTCCAGTTCATAGAATGGTATTATATTTACATTAGATATTATTGTCAATGGCCGTGGCATACTTAACGGGGTCTTTTACACCGAGCCTCTCAAAACCTCTTTGGCGTATCGCGCAGGAATCGCAACGCCCACATGCCCCGTCAGGGGTTGGGTCATAGCATGAACTTGTCAGCGCATAATCCACGCCAAGCTCCATGCCAGTTTTGATTATCTCCGCCTTTGTCATGCTTAGTAGGGGGGCGTGGATTACAACAGTCCCCCTACCCTCTACCGCCACCCTAGTGGCAAGGTTGGCCATCGCCTGAAACGATTTGAGATACTCCGGGCGACAGTCAGGGTAACCGCTGTAGTCAACGGCGTTTGCGCCTATAAAAATGTCAAAAGCCCCCAGAACCTCCGCCCAGGCCAGGGCAAAGGAAAGAAATATCGTATTTCTGGCTGGCACGTACGTCGCCGGAATCACACACGCGCCGTTGTTGACGCCTGTGGAGGCGTTGTCTTTGGGGACTTCCATATCGCTTGTCAGCGCAGACCCTCCAATACCTCTCATGTCGAATTTAATAATCAGATGGTCGGACACACCAAGAAACTCCGCAACCCTGCCCGCGCTCTGAAGCTCTGTGATGTGTCTCTGCCCGTAGTCAAATGACACGGCATAACACTCATACCCATCACTTTTTGCTATGGCAAGGGCAGTCGCAGAGTCAACCCCGCCGCTTAGTAAGACGACCGCCTTACGCGCCAAGCCCTGGTCACCGGCGTTACATTGTAACAATTTCAACTCCTATTTTCTCTTTGACTATATGTTCACCACAGAGAATTCTATCAATCATTTCAAGTATTTTTACATGAAAATATCTTTCCCCACATTCGGTACACACCTCGGCATCGACATTCTCGACGATATATAACTGCCCATGAAGCCAATGCTGCCTCCTTACTTTTTTATTGATTGTGTTACCACTACAAAACTCACATATCATCTTCCCTCCGTCACTACATACGTTGTAATTATTACAAGACTACTGTTTTCCTTGAATCTGCATATAACATATGCTCTTTCACCCTTCGGCGTGAAACCTTCAATCCTATATCTGGTACCTCTAATATCAGTAAGAAGTTTTCTCTCTATTCTGCCTTTCAGTATTACAGTCTCAACATCCTCTCTTTCTAAACCATCATCAAACATTTCATCTTCAGCATGTGAAGATATATAATAATCCTTATTAATAACTTTATGCCTGATTCTCTGTAATATTGACATTTTTTAATATTAAATATTTATTAAATCCAAGGATTTCTTTATACTCATTTAGTTGGATACCTCTGATACCCTCATATCTCTATCTTAAACTCCGCCCCGCCTTCGATATTTCTTGCCGTAAGGCTCCAGCCCATGTTTGTTTCGATTATCGTCTTTGACATATACAGGCCAATTCCCGTGCCTACATTGGACGGTTTGGTCGTAAAGTGCGCGTCGAAAACCCTGCCTATTATATCTTCAGGGATGCCGCCTCCGGTGTCGCTTATGGTGATTATCATTTTTCCCCCGTCGGCATGGGAAATATGAATATCAATATTGTCTTTCCCGGCAGACAGTTTTCCCCCGCGCCTTGACAGTATCGCGTCCCTCGAATTATTAATTATGTTTAAAATGACCTGCTTAAACTCGTTTGGATATCCTGTTACATCATTGAAGTCTCCTTCATCCGATGTTATGCTGATGAAAATACTGTCTTTCACAAAATACGATGAGAACATTCCAACCAGCTCCTCTATCGCCTTTTTGATTTCAAACTGGACTTTCTCTTTGGATGGAAGTAAAAACTTGCGAAAATCACTGACCGTATTGACCATGAATTCTACATGGTCAACTATGGTTCTTTGCGATTTGTTTAAATAGTCGGCATCCAGTTCGCCATAGGCATATGCATCTTTAAGGTCCTGAGCCGTTATCGCAATAACGTTCAGCGGCTGTTTCCACTGGTGGGCTATCAGGCTTATCATCTCCCCCATTGACGCCATTTTTGACTGCTGCCTAAGGAGCTGCTCGCCTTCTTGTCTTTTGTTTGTTTCCTCTATAACTTTTTCGCTGAGTTCCTCGTTAAACCTGCGGAGTTCGTCTTCCATACGCTTTCGTTCGGAGACATCGCGCGCGGCGGCAAATACCCCCACGACTTTGCCCGCCTCATCCTTATACACAGAGGCGTTATATAAAACGGGTGTGATATTGCCGTTGCGGTGCCTGATGCTGAGTTCATAATCGCGCACCTCCCCATAGTCAAACACCCTTTTGTAACCCGCCTCAGCTTTGTCCGGTTCGGTAAAATAGCTAGAGAAACTGGTTCCTATTAGCTCGTCTCTCAGGTATCCTGTAATGCTCTCTGTGGCCGCGTTAACATCGCTTATCTTGCCGCCGTGTGTGATGGTCACCAGCGGGTCTAAGCTCGTCTCTATGAGATTTCTGGTATAAAGGCCGACAGCCTTTACGGCGTCTGTGAGTCGTTTGTGTTGAATATTCTGCCACAACCAATCCATTAATATCGTTAACTGATTAACGTCCGTCTGAGTATATTCCCCCTCCTTGTTTCCTACGGCCGTTACCACGGCAATCCTGCCGCCATCAAAGGTCGGCACTACCATCAGGCTTTTCAGAGGCATATGGCCTTGCGGATATCCGTGTTTATTTAATGTGGTCGTCTCGTAATTATTAACGATGATAGACCTTCTCTGGCGCACCGCCTCAGCCCACAGGCCGGAGTGTTCTATTTTAAAATGCAAATCTTCTTTATTAACGGCACACTCTTTCATTACATTTGTAGAGAACGCGCTGGTTGTGTACTCAGTCTCATCCTCATTGCCAAACGATATAAAACCAATCGCGCT
>JADFYL010000157.1 GCA_015233045.1 Nitrospirota bacterium
GTTTCAGGCCGTCTCTGACCTCAGGAAGCGCCCTGCCTATGATTACGCTCATGGCGTAGTCAAGGTAGCTTACCTTCATCTCCTCTTCAATGCTTACTTGTATGGTGGACATTCTAAATTATCTCCTGTGTTCTATATGTCTATGTTCCGGGCCTCAAGGGCATGTTTTGTTATAAAAGCCTTCCTTGGCTCTACCTGGTCTCCCATCAATATCGTAAACAGCCCGTCAGACTGCACCGCGTCATCTATAGTTACTTGAAGGAGGATGCGCATTTCCTGGTCCATCGTGGTCTCCCAGAGCTGCTGGGGGTTCATCTCGCCCAGGCCCTTGTAGCGTTGGATGTTCAGACCCTTTTTTGCCGCCTTCATTATGAAGTCCAGCAGTTGCGCCGTGGTGTCAAACTGTTGCTCCTGCCCCTGATACCAGAGCGTATATGGCAGCTCTCCGAGTTCCTCCACAATAGTGTAATATGACCTCAGCTCCTTAAACTCCGGGCAGCGCACGAACTCCGCGTTGAGATTCAGTGTGTTTGACTTTCTGGTTATCGCGGAGGAGTGGCTCAGGTGTTCGGCGTCAAACTCAATCTCGCCAATTTCAGTTTCTGTCAGCTCTTCTTTTAACTTCGACATTAAATTTGTCAGCGCCGCCTCGTTTTTCAGGATTGCCTCCAAATCTGTTACTCTGAGCAGGTATTTCAGTACATCAGCATCTTTACGCCTGCGACAGTGCCACTCTATGAGTTTTTCAAAATTCACAAGGCGCTTTAAATATGGTAAGAAGGCCTTCCCCTTTATCCTGTTGCCCTTTACTGAGACCTCCAGTTCACTTGCGACCAGCTCATAGAGCATGTCCTGGAGCTCAGCGTCGTTTTGAATATACTTCTCGGTCTTGCCCTTTTTTACCTTGTAAAGCGGGGGCTGGGCGATATAGAGATAGCCGCGTTCTATTACCTCTGGCATCTGGCGGTAAAAAAATGTCAGCAGAAGCGTGCGTATGTGTGCACCGTCAACATCGGCGTCTGTCATAAGGATTACCTTGTGGTAGCGCAGCTTCGCAACATCAAACTCGTCTGAGCCGATGCCTGTGCCGAGTACGGTTATGAGTATGCGAATCTCCTCAGACGACAGCATCTTGTCAAACCTCGCCTTCTCAACATTGAGGATTTTACCCCTTAGGGGCAGGATTGCCTGAAACCTCCGGTTGCGGCCCTGCTTTGCTGAGCCACCCGCTGAGTCGCCCTCTACGATAAATATCTCACTGAGGGCTGGGTCTTTTTCAGAGCAGTCGGCAAGTTTGCCGGGTAGGCCGAGGTCCTCAAGGGCGCCCTTTCTGCGTGTCAGCTCACGCGCCTTTCTCGCGGCGTCGCGTGCCCTCAGCGCCTGGACGGCCTTGTCTATTATCTTCCTTGCCGCCGATGGGTTTTCCTCAAAATATATGCCCAGGGCCTCGTTCGATATAGACTCCACGATTCCCTTGACGTCCGTGTTGCCAAGTTTCATCTTTGTCTGCCCCTCAAACTGGGGATTGGGCAGCTTTACGCTGATAACCGCGGCAAGGCCCTCTCTTACGTCTTCGCCGGAGAGCGACCCGGTCTTTAAGAGGCCGGTTGAGGAGATATATGTGTTAGTGCTCCTGGTCAGGGCCGCCTTAAAGCCGCTCAGATGTGTGCCGCCTTCTCTGGTGTTGATATTATTGGCGAATGAATATATTAGTTCCGCGTAGCCGTCGTTATACTGCATCGCTATTTCCACTATCACGCCGTCTTTTTCCCCATATATGTACAGGGGTTTGTCCTGAATGACGGTTTTGTTTACATTTATATGCTCAACGAAGGAAACGATGCCGCCGGAGTATACAAATTCATTCTTTTTGTCCGTTCTCTCATCCGCAAGCGTTATCCTCAGGCCTTTGTTCAGAAAGGCCAGTTCTCTGAGCCTCTGTGACAATACGTCGAATGAAAGCTCTGTGGTTTCAAAGACCTCATGGTCTGGTTTAAAGATAATCTTCGTCCCCTTTTTCTTGGTCTCCCCGACCAGCTTAAGGCCGCCACATGGAAAACCCTTCTCAAAGCGCTGCTGATAGACCTTGCCATCCCTTCTTATCTCAAGCTCAAGCCACTCGCTCAGGGCGTTTACCACAGAGACTCCAACTCCATGCAGGCCACCTGATATCTTATAGGCAGATGAGTCAAACTTCCCACCGGCGTGCAGCTCCGTAAGGACTATCTCCGCGGCGGTTCTGCCTTCGGGGTCATCGGCATGTACGTTTGTTGGAATGCCCCTGCCGTCGTCTATTACTGAACAACTGCCGTCGTGGTGCAGCATTACCTCAATATTTTGACAGTGTCCCGCGAGGGCCTCGTCCACACTGTTATCCACTACCTCATACACAAGATGGTGAAGACCTTCAATGCCCGTTGAGCCGATGTACATGGCAGGGCGGGTCCTTACGCCCTCAAGCCCCTTAAGTATTTTTATAGACTCCGCCTGATAGTTATCTTCTAACGGCGGCTTACCGGCGGTTTCCATCTCTGATTTACTTCCGGTACCTTTTTCAACATCACCCATTATTTTACCTCTGATTGTTTTATACGGATTTTTTTACCTTCTTCATTAAAACACCACCTGTGTCAGTCTGAAAGATCATCTTTCTTCCCTGATTTCCCCCGACATCCGAGCTGATGATTCTTATGCCCTCATCAGATAATACGTCCTCGGCTATGAGAATGTTTCTCTCCCCCACGTTTAGCAGCCCTGAGCTTGACGCCATCAACGCCGCCCCTCCGAATACCTTCGCCTGTAAATTCTTCTTCGTGCAGCCAAAGGACAACATCTTCTCAAGCAATTTTGTTATCGCAATGTTGCCAAATTTCGGCGTGGGAAGCCCCTCTCCGTTCCATAGCGGAAGCAGATAGTGATTCATCCCCCCAACTTTCAGCACCATATCCCAAAAACATACCGCCACGCAAGAACCCAATATCGTCGTAACAGCCGTGGCGTCCTTGTCGGCGTAAAGTGTGCCGGGGTATAAGAAATGCTCTTTCACGGTCAGAATTTCTCCTCATCATCATCAAAAATAAACTCGTTACCCTCGCTGGAGAATCCCTCTGTCTCCGCACCCGACGCCTCAGGGATAGATATCGAAAACTGGCTGCCAATCCCTTTGACGCTTGACACTGTAATCTGCCCACCCAGCAAATCCACAACCGCCTTCGTTATGCTGAGGCCCAGGCCATGCCCCCTGTGTGTCTTTGTCGAGCCGGTCTCAAGCTGCCTGAATCTGTCGAAGATAATCTCCAAATCGGCGGTTTCCATGCCAATCCCATTGTCTTTTACATCAATTTTAAGGCTGCTGCCGTCAGTCCACAGCTTTAGCTCTACTTTACCACCCTCATTATTAAACTCTATCGCGTTGGACAGGAGATTAGATACGATTACACTGAGTTTTTCAGGGTCTGTCTTAAAAAATACCCCAGGGTTGTCTTGTCCAAGCCAGTCGTAAAGCATTTCGACTGTTATGTTTTTGCTCTCCGAGTAATGCCTGAAGGAGGAGATTATATTGTTTAACAGCGTAAGCACATCCACAATTGAGGCCCCTATGGATGTCTCACCGGATTCAATTTCAGCCGCCTCGAATATGTTCTTCAGCTGAAAGTCCAGATGGAAGGACTCCTCGTGAATTATTGCTATGGCGTTTTTCATTGTGTCGAAGTCAATTTCAGGCGCGCTGAGAAGTTGCTGCGAGAGGCCTAAGATAGCGGTCAGCGGGTTATTTATCTCGTTTCTGATATTCGACAGAAAATTACTCTTAATGGCCTCCGAATCCTCAAGTTTCTTGTTGATTTTCACAAGCTTTTTCGTCATGACCTTTAAGTCGAAAAGCGCGTTGTCGTTTTCCTGAAAACGTCTTTTCAACTCATCAATCAGTTCCTGATTAGTCAGTTTGCTCATAAACTATCTCCCCTCCTATATTCTCATCGGCATCAATACGCATTTATAGTCTTTGTTGCCCTCTTCTAATACCAAAGTCGGCGTCAGTGTGTCAAGAAGCTCCATGATAATATTCTGTGACTTCATAGAGGCAACCGCCTCCAACACGTATCTTGAGTTAAAGCCCAGCGTAATTGGCTCCCCCTCAAACCCAACCTTCAGCCCGTCCTGCGCCTCCCCCATCTCAGGGTCTGTGGCAAACACATTCATCTGATCTCTTTCCAAATCCACCCGCACGACACGGCTTTTCTCTCTGCCGATTACCGATACCCTCCTGAGG
>JADFYL010000034.1 GCA_015233045.1 Nitrospirota bacterium
CCTGTCAAGCGTTGAGACAAGAGGGTCGTTTCTCCTGCCGCCTCTGGTGTAAGCAGTCCCACCTGCATTTTTATGAGTTATGAATTTATTATTCGGATTAAACTCCGGCTCAATGGCCTCGTTTGGGCATACGAGTGAACATGTGGCGCAGCCCGTGCAGTAATTAGCAATAGCTGTTGATTGTTTTATCACCGTGACGACCTGCCTTTCCACCTGCGGGGTTGGCGTCGCGCCTGAGGAGCTGACCACCCTTTTGGCAATCACCGTGGGCGTGATGGCGAACATCGGGCAGACGGCGGTGCACCTGCCGCAGCGCTTGCACCTGTCGTCTCTCCACCTGATGATATATGGAAACTCCTTTAAGGTCAGTTCATGGTTGTTGTCCAACCTTGCAGTTGGTTCCATACCTTTACCTCCTCTGCCCCGGGCGAGACGATAACCATGTCGTATCTCATGGGGAATATATCCTTTTCAGTATCTCTGCCTGGCACTGCCCTGTTGAGGCCGCACTCCTCTGAGACCAGGGAAATCTTGCCCTTTATGCCTCCAACAACTCCTGGTCTGAGCTTTTTTGAGTCCTGAACCATAAAACACTGCCCGTCAGGCGTAAACCCTATGACACAGTTCGGGCCGTCAATACACAGCGGCCGCAGCGATTTTTTTAAATGCCCTACAAACTCTTTATCGGAACGACTCTCTATCTCCGCCGGTTTAAGCGGGGTTATGATGTCCTTATAGTAATAAAGCGGGTAGTTCAGTCCTCTTGCCGCATAGTGCAGTATATGCGTAAAAACTTCGCTGTCGCTGTTATATCCTATGTAACCGGGGAATCCCCTGCTTGCCAGAAATTCCCTTATGGGGACAAAGGCGGTGTTCTCGCCGTTTGTCATTGAGCCAAAGCCCTGAATAAAAAACGGGTGGCAGGCGTAGAGATTTATTGCATAGTTGGTGTTTTGTCTACCCTGGGCGAATATTATCTTCGCATTCAGGGGTGAGTTATCAAGGCCGAAAAACTCACAAAGCTCAAGCGGGTCGCCCACTTCTTTGAGTGTAATCACATCGGGATAAAAAGAGAACACGATGATGGACTCGTCGGCCTCGCCCATCTGACGCAGCGAGAGGCGTGTCTTTAAGAGCAACTTCTCCTTTTCGCTATGGCTTTGCCCCTTTGCCACATCTGGGTAGTCATAGAATCGCGCGAAGTAATTATCGCGCGCGGTAATTCCCCTGACGGGCTTAATCTTTGGCGTCCACTGGTGAACGAGTCTGAATCCAGCCCTGTCCATATAATTGTCCAACCTGGCAAGCCCGTCATCAGAACATATGCCCGACAGTACCGGCTTGTCCTTCAGCGCCTCGAACTCACCGCCGATGTCTTTCAGGATGAGGCCCATACCTGAGCCGTCATGTCCCTCTTTCATTGTCTCAAGCGTCAGAATATTCTCTACGGGAGAGAAGTAGTCCTTCGCGGTTATAGCGCTTAAACGGCACATTTATTCAACCCCTCTCAATCACTTTATTCATACCCTCTATGTTCAGCCACAAGTCCGCTACTATATCACAAATATTAAAATATGTCAAACATATGTTTGCCATCGTCATATGTTCGCCATATATGTTTGCTACCAAGACAGGCGCATGGTCTTTTTGTTATAATGGCGGCGTGGCTAAGAAAACTACTGCGAACGAGAAGACGATTGCGAGGAGGAACCCAAAGAAAAAAGGTTCCTTTGTATTACTCCCCCTTGTGGTGATTGCGATAGCGATATCGCTGGGATTTTTCAGCGGGTATTTGTTCTGGGCGTTTTCGGATTTGCCGAAGATCCGGCAGCTTGAGCAATATACGCCGCTTGAGTCTTCCATTGTGTATTCGGCGGATAATGAGATATTAGCCGAGCTATTTGTGGAGCGACGCACATTTGTACCCTATTTCAGCATTCCACAGCACGTCAAAAATGCCTTTATCGCGGTTGAGGACGCCCGTTTTTACAAGCACAAGGGGATTGATTTTGTGCGGATGATTGGGGCGGTAGTGAAAGACTTAAAGGCCGGAGGGTTTGTCCAGGGCGGGAGCACTATAACGCAGCAGCTTGCCAAGATGCTTTTTTTAAAGCCGGAGCGCAGCATCAACAGGAAGATAAAAGAGGCGGCGCTGTCCATTCAGATTGAAAGACATTATACAAAAGACGAGATAATCGGGCTTTACCTGAACCAGGCATATTTCGGCACACGCGCCTACGGCATAGAGGCTGCGGCTTATACATATTTTGGAAAGACGACGAGCAACTTAAGCATAGCCGAGGCGGCGCTCCTTGCCGCCCTACCCAAGGCACCCTCGTCATATTCACCATTTAAAAGCGCCCCAAAGGCTCTGAACCGAAGGAACTACGCCATAAGGAAGATGCTTGAAAACGGGTTTATTGACGAAAAGCAGCACGACGCCGCGCTGAACGAGCCACTGCCTACAATACCGCACACACGAAGATACAAATCGCCGTATTTTATGGATTATGTGAAAAACATCCTTGAGGACGATTACGACGAAAAATTATACACGGCGGGGCTAAAGATATATACAACCCTGGATTATAAGATGCAGAAGACGGCTGAGAGCGCCGTGGAATTTGGCATTGAGAGCCTGAACAAGCGGGGCAGAAAGAACATCCAGGCGGCGCTCCTTGCAATTGACCTTAAAACAGGCGGCATAAAGGCGATGGTTGGAGGCACTGATTTCTGGGAGACACAGTTTAATCGGGTCACACAGGCCATAAGACAGCCGGGGTCGTCCTTTAAACCCGTGGTCTATTTAACCGCGTTTAATCAGGGATTCAGCCCTGAGGACATTATATACGACGGGCCGATAAGTTTTACCGGCAGAAACAAGGCGGACGTATGGGTGCCGCAAAACTATGAACGCGAGTACAAGGGTGATGTCCCGATAAGATATGCCCTTGCTCATTCTCTAAACGCGGCCACCGTATATCTGGCGGATAAGGTTGGAATTAAGAACGTCATAGATACCGCAAAAATGCTTGGCATAAAGAGCACCATACATCCATACATGCCATCGGCGCTTGGGGCCTCTGACATGACGCTCATAGAGTTGGTATACGCGTATGCGGCGTTTGCAACGGGGAAGAGATTTGACCACCTTTCGGTGGAGAGGATAGTTGATAGAGATGGCCTACTTCTGGAGGAACAAAAGGCGATGCCGCCAAAGGGTATATTAGACAACTCAGTCATTGAGGAGATGAAAACGGTACTAAGGGCTGTAGTAACAGAAGGCACGGGTAATGCGGCTATGGCACTGCCACGAACGGTTTACGGCAAGACTGGCACTACGGACGATTACGTAGACGCATGGTTTCTCGGCTTTGACGACAAGCTGGCCGTTGGGGTATGGGTTGGCAGGGACAACCACAGACCCATTGGGGAGAAAGAAACCGGGGCACACGCGGCGCTGCCTATCTGGATGGAATTCATGAAATATGAATAAGCTATATTATGACGCCGGAACACTGAGGCCGCCAACGGGCGGCAGCCCAAACGCGATAGGTAAAACGTTGCAAAAATACGGGGTGAAGGGGGGGTTACCCCCCCTTCGTCGTTAATCCTTTAATTCTTTGCGTTCGGTATGAAAAGACTATTGCCGTTATTATCTTTATATCCGACGATGGCGTCCTGCCCTTCCTTTGATGTAAGCCAATTTATGAACTCCATGGCTTCCTTATATTTGGCGTGCTTATATTTTTCAGGGTTTACGGCCATCACACCGTATTGATTAAATAGTATGGGGTCTCCTTCGAGGAGAATTTGAAGGTCGAGTTTATCCTTTTGTGCGAGCCATGTGCCGCGGTCGGTAAGGGTATATGCCTTATGCTCGTCGGCAATGCGCTGAGTCCTCTCCATACCCTGCCCAGCTTCAAGATACCAGCCCTTGCCTTTTGGGTCAATGCCGGCCTCTTTCCAGATAGCCAGCTCCTTGGTGTGCGTGCCGGATTTATCGCCGCGCGAGACGAAGGCAGCCTCTTTCGGTGCAATACTTTTAAACGCGGCAACCGCGCTTTTCATACCCTTGACACGGGCTGGGTCATCTTTATGCCCTATCAGCACGAAGTCGTTGTACATGACATCTTTGCGGTTTACGAACCATCCCTCTTGTACTGCCTTTAGTTCCTGGTCCTTAGCGTGAACGAGGACAAAATCAACATCCCCTCTTTTTCCTATCTCAATAGCCGCCCCTGTGCCGACTGCGACTACCTCTATCTTAATGCCGGTCTTCTTCTGAAATATGGGTAGGATGTAATCGAAAAATCCAGAGTTCTGAGTGCTCGTTGTCGAGGCGCAGCGAATCGTTTCAGCGGCTGAGGCCAGCGGCATATTCATCAGCACTAACACCAAAATCATCAAAACTCTGATTTCTGACCATCCCTAATTTAAATTTCTGGTGGTTTTTTGCGAGAGTCTTGCCACTTGTGACCTGGACAGCTCAGAGCGCATCATGGCAACATAGGTATTGAATGCCTCTTTGTGTTTGAGTGGAATAGGGCTTGTCGGCAGCCTCATCGTAAGCGGGTCTATGGGCTTGCCATCAAGTTTAACCCTGTAATCAAGATGGGGGCCGGTGGCATATCCTGTTGCGCCTACGTATCCGATGATCTCACCCTGAGTGACCTTTGTACCGTTTCTCATGCCCTTGGCAAACGCCGAGAGATGTCCATAGCCGGTGACATAGCCACCCGAATGCCTGATAAACAATTGATTGCCATATGCAACCGTGCGTCCGGCGTCGAAGATAACGCCGTCGCCAGCCGCTGAAACCGGAGTTCCCTTGGGGGCGGCATAATCTACACCGAAGTGAGGGCGGGAGATTCTTAGTATGGGATGAAATCTGCTTTTAGAAAAGAACGAGCTGATATACCTGTACCTTAGGGGCGCTCTCATCAGTGTCTTCTTTATGGAGTTGCCATCGGGGCGAAAGAACTCATCCTTGCCGTCTATTTCGTATCTGAGCGCCTCATAACGATCCCCGTTGTTTGTGAATCTGGCGTAGAGAATCTTGCCATACCCCTTAAATACGTTATCCCTGTACAGCTCTTCCAGTACCACCTCGAAGGTGTCGCCCTTTCGAAGGTCAGTCATGAAATCAATGTCGTAGGCAAATATGTCGGCCAACTCAAATGCAACATTCATATGCTCCCTTGACTTGCCGATGGAATCAATGAGGTTGTGGTTTATCTTGCCGGAGATTGTGCCGGTTCTCTTTTGATAGGCCAGCGACACCACCTCGGCCTGAAAAAAATTCTCCGCCTCAGCGAGGGATTCATCGGCAGAGGCGTCCACATATCTTTTGACAGACAGGAAAGACGAGTCGTCTATGGCATAGTTGAGTTCAAGAATGTCATTGTTCGTTGGATTGATGATAATTTTATAGGACATTGACGGCCTTAATGTCTTCAGGTTATAGAGGTCATTTGAGGCCAGCGAGATACTTATCAGGTCGTCTGTCTTGAGGTTATATTTTTTACTAATGTCCAGAAGCGTCTCCCCTTTTTTAACAAACCCGTTAATAACCCTGACTGGCTGGACAACCGTTTCCCCCGATATTTGGCCAGAAGGTGATATTGAGTTTAATGCCTCTGTGGAGAGCGGCGAAAAATGCGTAATTGATAAAAAAATAACGAATACAAAAAAAACAATCCGACGCCTATCCTTATTAAAAACTACACGGCTGATACGGCTGGCTGACATGGCATACACCTCCTCCTGAAATAGAAAAACACAAAAGAAACGACACTACCGAACCAAAGGCTTTAACAGCGAACAAACAGCACGGGATACAAGGCGGAATGCCCCCCGTAGAGAACACCCGCGTTATATTCCATATAGGCAGTAGCAGTACTAAATAAACAACGTTATATCGGCATCAAGCGCAAAGTTTAAAAACTCCGCCGCCCCTGCGACCATTACCCCATCAACGAGGTCGTCTTTGGACACATTGGTCATCTCAAGTGTTGGCGTACAGGCAAGCATCTTGACATCCATTTCACGGCACGCATCTACAAGTTCAGGGATGGACGGCCAGTTTATCTTCTTAATCATGCCCTTCATCATTGATGTGGCCATAGGGGTCATGCCGGGCAGCATTCCTATTATATTGGGCATAGGAATTGGGGAAGGCATGGCCGGATTGCCTATCGGCGAGACCTGCAGGTTGCGATATTTTTTCTTGTTAATTATATCCACGCCATACAGAGTGAAAAATATTTGCACATCAACATCCATTGCTGCCGCGGTTGACGCCAGAATAAGTGGCGGATATGCCATATCAAGCGTCCCTTTACTGGCGATTACCGCCATTCTCTTCTTTTTAGCTGTCATAATGTACCTCCATTTTTTTTAAGTATGCGTATTAAATCATATCATGGGCTGCTATGTCAATAAATTTAATTGCCATGTCAGCAATTCTCAATGATGTGAAAAAAATGGCGCCAAGGTAAGCAACAACAATACATAATTGTAGGATGATACATTTATGTATTGCCCCATGATGGCTAAACTGTTTATATATCGGCATCTTACAGTTGGCATGGTTTATGATAATAGTATGCGACAGCGAAGTTGTCATATGTCGTGGAAATGGGGTTTTGATGAAAATAATTTAGTTGCACGTGTATTTATGTAACTTTTGCGTTGTTGTTTTGCTATAATAGCGACGGTGGCGCTGTGTGGTTATCGGCGCCTTAAAAACAATTTGCAAAGGAGTCGGCCGGTGTCTGTTTTGATAATCAAAAATATAGACAGTGAAGGGCCTGGCACGATAGAGGACTATATCAAAGAAAAGTCCATAGCGTACCGGATTGTTGACATTAACCGCGAGCCAGTCCCTGATGTGGATGGTTTTGATACGCTTGTCATCATGGGCGGTCCGATGAGCGTAAACGACGGTGACGATTATCTCAGAAGAGAAGAGGATTTAGTAAGGCGTTTCATAGATAATGAACGAAAAGTCCTCGGCATATGCCTTGGCTCGCAGATGATAGCGAAGGCGCTGGGGGCGAAGGTTTATAAGGGGCCGGCCCCTGAGATCGGCTGGTACTCTATAGCCGCGTCCGGGGCTGGTATGGCCGACGAGGCGTTTTCGAGACTTGCCGTGGCCGATACGTCTGAGCTGATGGTTTTTCACTGGCACGGCGAGACATTTGATTTGCCGGAGGGGGCGGTGAGGCTTGCCTCTAACGCGCTTTATCCCAATCAGGCATTTAAGTATGGAACGGGCGTCTATGCCTTTCAGTTTCACATAGAGGTAAACAGGGAAATGGTCTACGACTGGATGAAAGAAGAGCGCCTTGATATGGAGAGGCTAAGGACGCAGACAGAGGAGATATATCCGTCTTATTCGGGGCGCGCCCGCGCATTTTATGAAGGATTTTTCAATAAATAAAGGAGGACTATAAGGTGAAGAAGATCGAGGCAATAATAAAACCGTTCAAGCTTGATGAGGTAAAAGACGCCATAAACGCAATCGGCGTACAGGGCATGACAGTAGTGGAGGTAAAGGGGTTTGGCAGGCAGAAGGGACACACGGAGCTGTACAGGGGCGCTGAGTATGTTATTGACTTCATCCCTAAGATAAAAATAGAGCTTGTGGTCGCCGACAACATGGTCGAAAAGGTAATTGATACAATAGAAAAGACGGCAAAAACTGGAAAGATAGGAGACGGGAAGATATTTGTGTATAACATTGAAGACGCCCTGAGAATAAGAACAGGCGAAAGAGGCGACATAGCCCTTTAATCATCACCAATATACTAAATTCAGGAGGTTAACAACAAATGACACCAAAAGAAGTACTCGCGTTTGCGAAGAAAAACGAGGCTGTAATGGTAAACCTGCTGTTTGTGGATTTCCCCGGCATGTGGCAGAATTTCTCCGTACCCATCGGGCAGCTCGGCGAAAAGTCGTTTGAGGAGGGTTTTGGATTTGACGGCTCTTCAATAAGGGGATGGCAGGCGATAAACGCGTCAGACATGCTCGTGCTGCCTGACCCGTCCACGGCCATGATGGACCCATTCAGCAAGTACCCGACGCTTGATCTTATTTGTAATATAATAGACCCGATAACCAAGGCGTCCTACACCCGCGACCCGCGTTACATAGCCCAGAAGGCGCATTCGTACTTACAATCCACCGGCATTGCCGACACGGCATACTTCGGGCCGGAGGCGGAGTTCTTCATCTTTGACGACATACGCTACGACCAGACGACAAACAGCGGCTACTACTTTATTGATTCCAAAGAAGGCATCTGGAACTCAGGCAGGGACGAAAAACCGAACCTCGGCTATAAGCCGCGCTACAAGGAGGGATACTTCCCCGTATCTCCGAATGACTCGATGGAAGACCTGAGAACAGAGATGGTGGTAACACTGCAAAAATGTGGCATTGAAGTAGAGGCACAGCACCACGAGGTGGCAACCGCCGGACAGGCGGAGATAGACATGAGATTCTCACCGCTTGTGAAGATGGCCGACTGGCTGATGATATTTAAGTACGTGGTGAAAAACGTGGCGAATAAAAATGGAAAGACCGTGACGTTTATGCCCAAGCCGCTGTTTCAGGACAACGGCTCAGGGATGCACGTCCATCAGAGCCTGTGGAAGGGAGATAAGCCGCTGTTTCCGGGAAAGGGATACGCCGGCCTCAGCGAAATGGCCCTGCACTATATCGGAGGAATCCTGAAGCACTCAAGGGCGATTGCGGCGATAACGAACCCCACAACGAATTCATATAAGAGACTGGTACCGGGGTTTGAGGCCCCTGTGAATCTGGCCTACTCGGCGCGAAACCGCTCGGCCTCAATAAGAATACCTATGTACTCACCATCACCAAAGGCAAAACGCATCGAGGTGAGATACCCCGACCCATCGTGCAATCCATACCTGGCGTTTACCGCAATGTTGATGGCGGGAATAGACGGGATACAGAACAGAATAGACCCGGGCGAGCCGCTTGATAAGGATTTGTATGATCTTGAGCCGGAGGAGTTGGCCACCGTACCGCAGATGCCGGGGAGCCTTGACGAGGCATTAAACAATATAGAGGCCGACCACGAGTTTCTGTTAAAGGGCGATGTGTTTACGGAGGATGTGCTGAAGACATGGGTGGCCTACAAGTGGGAAAAAGAGGTGGACGCCATGAGACTGAGGCCGCACCCGTATGAGTTCTACCTGTATTACGATGTTTAACATTTAAGAAGTGGTAATAGTAGGAGTAATCGGAGGAAGGGATGTAAGTCCATGGCACCTCGGGGAAGCCGAGGAGGTTGGCAGGCTGGTCGCGTTAAGGGGCGGCCTGTTAATCTGCGGCGGCCTTGAGGGCGTCATGGAGGCCGTCTGCAAAGGCGCAAAAAAGGGCGGCGGCCTTACAGTGGGGATATTACCGCAAGGGGATAAAAAGTCAGCCAACCGCCACGTCGATATACCGATAGCAACAGGGATGGGTGCGGCAAGAAACGCCATAATAGCGCAAACCGCGGACGTACTTATAGCCATAGGCGGCGCATACGGAACCCTGTCAGAGATAGCCTACGCCCTGCAGTTTAATAAACCGGTAATAGGGCTTAAGACGTGGGATATTGAAGGCGTAATAACCGCGGAGAACGCCGCTGAGGCCGTTGAAAAGGCGTTTAGTTATAACACCTGAATCTGCAACCGGAGGCGGTGAGAGAATGGGCGATAAGGAGATAAGAATCCTGTCGGCAAGGGACACTATGGGTTTTTCGTTAGTTGAACTCATGGTTGTTATTGCGATAGTCAGCTTGTTGGCCGCTGTTTCGGTGCCGGTGTTTCTGGGGCAGAGGGAAAAATCAAGGGTGAGGGCAACGGAGTCAAGCGCCCGAAGCGCGGTTGCCGATTTACAAGCATCTCTCGATGCTTACATGTCTGGAGATCCCATTGTCATAACTTCCAATCCATGGGGCGGACAAGAATGCTATGAGACCGCAAACGCAAGCTCAACTGGTAACACTTGTTTAGCCCTCTTCAATCAAACACCAAGCGTGTACAAATACTCCTCATACCCGGGCGGGATGACAGATGTTCTGTCCATCTTTGCGGCTGGCCATAATTGGAGTGGAAACACGAGCGCGTATAACGGTCTTCCCTTGTTCGTAACGGCGTCTCCGACAGACGGCCAGGTTCTTTTAAGTCCGGCAGGGAGCAACTCCATTTATATCCTTGCCTATGCCTCAAACTCCACAGCACCAGTATTCAGCCAACTAGTAACCAGCCGATAGTTACTTATTTATCTGCCGCCTCTTTTGCCCCCATTTTTGTCAGAATCGTACTCTTTCTATAAAATAAATCCGCGTCCTTCGGCGAGAGAGTAATCCCTTTTTCTATCGCCGCCAGGGCCTCCGCATATCTGTGCATACCAGATAGCGCCTCTGACAACAATTTGAGGTTCTCCACATCTTTCGGGTTGATAAGGATAAGCTTCGTTATATACTCAATGGCCTCGGCATATTTTTTTTCTGCCACTAATGAAGACGACAGACGCTTATAAAACTCAGTCCTGTCACCCTTATACCACAGCCGGGCCGAGCCGAGCAGGTACCTCTGTGCCTCCTGAATCTTGCCCTGTCCAATCAGAGCGGCGCCCATGTTGAAGTTTAATTCGTCATTATACGGGACTATCTGAAGCCCTTTCTCAAATTGAACCACCGCCTCGTCTACTTTACCGCTTTCCATCAGATAAACGCCGTAGTTGTTATGCGCCATATAGTTGAATTCTGTTACGTCAATAGCGTGTTTGTAGAGCTGGCCGGAGTCCCTCCAATACCCAACTTGCCTCCACGTAAAGACCCCTAACACGGCTAATATCAATACGGCGGCCACTGCGTTCACCGTCTTTTTCCTGAATATTTTCTCTGAAATATCACGAACGCCCCATGAGATAATAATGAAAATTCCGACAAGTGGGACATAGGTATAACGGTCGGCCATCGGCGACAGGTTGACCTGAAAGACCTGCAAGACCGGCACTAACGTGCCCAAATACCAAAACCACCCCACAAGCAAATAGGGATATTTTTTACGAGCAGCAATGGCGGTAATGGTGGCAGACACTAAAAATATGGCAGACGCGGCAGTCTCCCACCATGGCCATACCTTGAGGTATGGATAAAGCACCGTCAGATGCGCTGTGCTTATCATGTGGACTAAATAACCCGTATAGGAGTTAATCGCCCTTATTATTCGCACACCCAACGGCAGACCCTCAAGGGTAATAACTGTTCCAATTCTCCACTCCGGCAAAATCGTCATAAAAAGGGAAACCGCTGAAAGGATAAAAAATGGGATCTTTTCTGTTATCAAACCAGGTGGTCCCGCTTGTTTTCGCGCTCTATACCGCCCTAACGGCCAATAATCCAGCAGCAACAACAGAAACGGCACCGTAACGAGCATCGGCTTTGACATAAGCCCACAGACAAAGGCGGCAAGCACAGATAAATATCTCCACAACACAGGGCGACGCACATAATAGACATAAAAAATAAGGATTAAAAACCAGAAAAATGTCGAAAGGACATTTTTCCTCTCGGCCGCCCATGCCACTGAATCAACACTCATTGGATGAAGCGCAAACAACGCCGCCACAAACGCACTCTCCCATAGTCTGCCCGTCATCAGCCTCAGGCACAAAAACAGCAGCACCGCGTCCGCAATATGAAAGAACAAGTTCATCAGGTGATGCCCCCTCGGATTCAGGCCAAACAGCTCAATGTCCACCATATGGGAAATCCACGCAAGTGGATGCCAATAGGAAAAATATGAGGTCGTAAATGCCCATCTGATGTTGGCCATAGTAAGGCCAGAGTGGATTCGGGCATTGTTGACGATGTAGTCATAGTCGTCGTATGTGACAAAATCATTATACCTAAGCGGCAGGTAACAAAAGAAAGTGGCCGCTACAAGTATCAGTATAATGAGATATATTAGTCTGCGCTGCCTGTCCATAGTGCGAGGGGTATTATAGCAATTTGACTGATTCGGGGCAATAGGAGTAAAAGGATTAACGACGAAGGGGAGTAACTCCCCTTCACCCCGTAAATCTCGCCACGTTTTGTATAGCGCGTTTGGGCTGCGTCGCTGTTATTCTATCTCTTTAAGCATTTGCCGCGCTGCCACATTTGCGGGGTCAAGGCGCAGGGCCTCTTTTAACTCGACAACCGCGGTCTTAACATCTCCGGCCTTTATTAACGCCGCCGCCTTGTTAGAGTGAAGGGCGGCACTATTTGGCATAAGCCAGAGCGCCTTATCAAAGGTCAGCGCGGCCTCCCTGAATTGACCCTTTTCCTGTAACGCCATTCCAAGATAATTAAACGCCTCCACATCTCTGTTGTTAAGCAGCAGGGATTTTAAGAAAAACCCCACGGCGTCATCATACTTTTTCTGATTAAAATAGCCAACGCCGGTCTTCTTATACAGGGCGGCGGTATCCCCATGAAACCATAATGCCGCGGCATTAACAAGGTACTTGTCATCGGGTGTGCCTTTTGCTGAGAGTGCCTCCCACATATTGAGATTCAGCTCATCATTTGAGGGCATTATCTCAAGACCCTTTTTGAATTGCTCAATGGCATCATCAAACTTGCCCTGCTTCATCAGCACCTGTCCGTAATTATTGTAAGCAAGGTAGTTGCCCCTTGTGACGTCAATGGCGTGTTTATAAAGTGTGGTTGAATCCCTCCAATACCCTGTTTGCCGTATCGTAATAAACGTTAACATAGAGATGATCGCGATAGCCAACGCCGTCGCGATAACTCTGGAATGCCTGAACACCGCAAGGATATCCCCCGCGCCCCACGAAATCATAATAAAAAGCCCAACCGCGGGGATGTACATGTACCTGTCCGCCATCGGGGCCGCCCCCACTTGCACGATTTGAATAACCGGCACAAGGGTCACTATATACCAGAGCCATCCCATCAGTAGATACGGCGCGGTCTTTCTCCTCATAAATACAACGGCGGTTACTACGATGAGCATTAAGGCGGTTAACACGATGGCCGGAAGGGATTTCTCCTCCAAGTATGGATAAAACACAGCCAACCGTGTGGGGACGAACAGTTTTGCGATATAACCGGCGTATGACATGATGACGTTTATGACACGTATGGCCAATGGCAATGTGTTAAAGGAAATAATCGCCCCCTCCTGGCGTTGCGCATATATGGTGATGGCTGACGACACAAATGAAAGGAGAAAAAAGGGGATTTTCTCAGCAATTAATCCTGCTACAGGATATTTATTGATGACGGTTTGTCCCGTTTTGAAACGCCCAAGCGGCCAGTAATCAATAAGCAGGAGCGTAAAGGGAAGTGTTACCGCCATCGGTTTTGACATCAGCGCCATAGAAAAAAGAAATAAAACGAATAGATATCGCATAAGTGTCTGGCCACTGACATAACGGGCATACGCCATAAGCGTGGTAAACCAAAAAAACGCGCATAAGACATTTTTTCTCTCCGCCACCCACGCCACAGATTCGACATTCAGGGGATGAACGGCAAAAAGCGCCGCCACAAATGCACACAACAGCGTACGATTTATCTGTACAGCAGACGTTATCGAATAAAGCATAAAAAACAACAAAACCCCGTTTATCGCGTGAATGGATAGACTCGTTAAGTGATGTCCCCTTGCCCCAAATCCATAAAACGAGACGTCGGCCATGTGGGAAATCCACGCAATTGGATGCCAATTTGAAAAATAGAAGGTGCCAAATGCCCATTTAATGCCCTCAACGGTAAGCCCGTCTTTAATGGATGGATTGCCTGTGGTGTATTTATAATCGTCAAAACTAACAAAATCGTTATGCAAAACCGGATAATAAGCAACAATCGTGGCTGATAGCAAAAACATTGCGGAGTAAAGCCTCATGCGAGCCGAAATCAAATGTTCCCCCTTTATTACAGCCTCATCCACGTCTCATAATCCTACAACCTTAGCGCAATACTATCACAAATACAGCAAATAATCAACAACACCTGACACGCTGGGCAAACGCATTAGAAAAAAAATCAGAAGATACCTATGCAATCATTCCGGCTTGTCCGGAATCTTCCCTATTGGTGGGAGTTTCATGATGATTGTGCATATTCTGAGGCATAAGGATAGATTCCGGACAAGCCGGAATGACAAAAATAAGGGAGGCAATTTCTAATGCGATTGCCCTGCGCTGGCACTTTACAAAACACCCCTCAATATGTGACAATAGCTACAGAAACGGTGGAACTTTATCCCCTCTATGAGGCGTCAACGAAATGGGCGTCGGCATCTGGAGGGCAATGAAAGGAGGCGACAACGTTATGGATGTAGATATGCAGCCTAAAAAGTTTGAAAGGAGAAAAGGCCCCGATGTAGTCGCGAAGTCCATAGGTTGGGTTATTACGGCCTGCTGGCTGATGATCTTCGTCGTATGGGCGTATGTGTATTACGCGAGGCCGGAACAAGCTTCAATCTTCGACCCGAACAGTATTTACAGCCGCGCCAGGTCATACTGGGATATATCCATGTTAAAAAAGGCATTCATCGCAATAAATGCCCTGCTTCTGATATCATTGATCGGCCTGGCTATAAGCACTGTGAGGCACAACAGAAAAACAGACAAGGCCCCCATAACGCTCATAATTATGGTTATTACGTCGCTTATAGGTATGTTCATTATTTATTTCCAGTTTTAAGACGGGTTGGGGTGTGCATAAAGATTAACATCGTCTAATTTCCCCGCCCCAAGGCCAAAGCTGGGTTTGCCAGAGCGAGGTTTGATTGTGCCAGCGCGTATTTTGGGTTAATTGACAAGGCCCTTTGAAACAACGCAACTGCCGTCTGCTGTCTGCCTGTGTTCATCATGGCCTCACCAAGTCCGTTGTATGCCTCGGGGATGTCGGGCCTTATGGCAATGGCCTTGCTGTAGCTCTCCGCGGCCTTGTCAAACTGGTGAACCCTCATATAAACGGCTCCCTTGTTAATAAAAACATCGGCGCGGTTTGGCTCTATCTCTATTGATTTGTCAAAGGCATCAAGGGACTGCTCATATTGGCCCTCCTCCGCAAGGACAGTGCCAAGGTTGTAATACAACAAAGCGCTCGTTTTAATCGTCCCTGCCGCGTGTTTTAGTAAGACGGCGGAGTTCTGCCAATATCCAACCTGCTTAACCGAAAGTGTGATAGAGGCGAAGATAATCGCCAGGGCGGCTGCCAAAGATAATATTCTTAGGGGTGGACGTTCAGCCATCTTTGACGGTACCGCATAGGCAGCGGCGATAAAAAGCCCAATAAAAGGGATGTACGTATACCTGTCGGCCATCCCCTGCGCCCCCACCTGTACGATACCTACAACCGGTACCAACGCACCCAAAAACCAAAACCAGCCGGTAAAATAATATGGTGACCTTTTAACAGTCATCACCGCACATACCGACAGTGCTGACAGTATTACAAGCGCCCCAATCCACTGCCACACCTCTACCGCCTCCATGCGGGGATAAAATACCGACAACTCCGTCGGCATAAGCGCGTTTTTCAGGTACTTCACATACGACACCAGCACATTGGCCATGCGAAGGGGAAGTGGCAGTTCGATTAAGGAGATTACGGCCTTATAGTTTTTCTGTGCAAAGTAGGTTATGACGCTAAAGACGCCGGAAATTGCGAACATGGGAATCTTCTCTATGATAAGTTTGGCTAACCCTGTCTGCCTGAGCCGCCCTAACGGCCAGTTATCTACCAGCAGGAGCACAAAGGGGAGTGTCACAAGCATCGGCTTTGACATCAGGCCAAGTATAAATAAACAAATCACATACATGTATCTTTTCAGCGATGCCCGCTCTGTGTATTTCACGTAGGCAAACATCGCGGCAAATCCAAAGACCGCGCTTAGCAGTTCCTTACGTTGCGACACCCATGCAACAGATTCAACATGGGCTGGATGAAGGGCAAACAACGCGGCAATAAACGCGCCTCGCCAAACATCCCCCGTCATTTCCTTGAGAAGAAGAAATAACAGTATCGTGTTGATTATGTGAAGTATAAGGTTGCTGATGTGATGTCCGCCCGGCCTTGCCCCGTAGAGCGCCACGTCAACCATGTGAGAAAGCCACATCAGGGGAATCCAGTTGCCGTCAAGGGTCGTCGTAAACGCCCACCTAATACCCTGAACCGTGAGGCCACCAAGCACATGGGGGTTGTTGGTTATGTGTATAGCGTCGTCAAATGAAACGAAGCCGAAGTCTTTAACAGGAAAAAACACTATCAGGGCAGCCGCGCTAAGCACTAGCACAACGGCGTCAGCAGGGTCAATCCCTTTAATTGTCTTCAGAAGTCTTGACATTCCTAAGCAAATCTTCTAAACTAACAGTATAAGCCTGCTGTGGAGGGCGAGACGCGCTGCCTGCAAGGGTATCTTCCGCCCGTGGTCCAGCGGGCTTTTCTATTTCTGTCGGGCTGTGATCATAAAAACGATTTCCACTACCAAATTCTTTTACTGTTATTTTTGCACTATGTAGTTTACCATCTATTTCCAACGGAGCGTAAAATATATGGATATTCTTAATATGGGGGTCATTGTCTCTATCCGGACGGGTTTCAGATAAGGCGGCGTTTTCTATTAATTCAGAAATTGCCCTAATAGCTTCTATATGTTTAAACGGAATCAATCGTTCCTTGCTTAGTGCTTTGTCAATCCCAACACCTGTTATGTCGATTTCCCAGCCCGTATCTTTATTGGTCAAAGACTTACCTTGCAAATTTGCCTTGGCCCATCGTTTAGCTTCCTTCCTTGCAGACCACAGTTTGGTCACCAAACATCCTGCCATCAAGTTTCGTTACTTTCATATCCGGCATGTCCGGCCTTGAAGACAAATCCCCTCCAGGCCATTCAGTTGGTCTGATACATAATCCCTAAACACTTTTGCTTTAATCACATTGGCCATATTTGGCTAGAGGAATCATCCATTTGCCAACAGACAAGGCGGCTTCATGGCTGTGCGCGCGTTCACCCGTTTCGCCGCATGCGCACCCATTTCGCCGCCTCTGCCCCAAATACGCGGCTTCGCCGCCGCGTGTCATCTGGGTTTATTGATGTTTAGCTGGTTTTTTGGCTGGCTTGCCGTCCGCCCTTTTGTGCAGCCAGTTGGTAATGGCAGGGGCGAGCTCTTTTTGAGACTTGCCGCCTACAAATACTCCGATGTGTCCGCCCTTAAACTCATAGAGTTCCTTATCGGTACTTCCTACGAGGTCGTTCAATGGCTTTGTCGCGTCAGGCGGTACGATGTGGTCGCCTGAGGCAAAGATGTTCAGGAGGGGCATGGTAAGGTTTTTGAGATTTACCGCCTTATCGCCAATCATGAGTGTGCCCTTTATGAGCTTATTGCCCTGGTACATGTCTTTAATAAACTGCCTTATGGTCTCGCCGGCCTGGTCGGGGCTGTCGAAAATCCATTTTTCCATTCTTAGAAAGTTCAGGAGTTTTTCCTTATCTTCTACCACGTCAAGCATGCCGATGTATTTGCCGACATTAAGGGTTATGGGCATTAGCATAAGGAAGCCTGAGTTAAGGAAATCCCCCGGCACTATACCGAATGCGTCAACCAGTGCGTCGGCATTCATGTTCCTTGACCAGTTAAACAGCAACCCCTTCTTAACCGAGAAATCTATCGGGGTAACCAGTGTTATAAGGTTTTTGATCTTCTCAGGATAGATGGACGAGAATATGGTGCTGAAAGTCCCGCCCTGGCAAATACCCATCAGGTTTACCTTATCTACGTTGGCCGATTCCCTTATATAGTCAACGGCGTCATTCATATATACGTTGATGTAATCGTCCATGCTCAGGTATCTGTCGGCGCGGGTAGGATAACCCCAGTCAATGATGTAGAGGTCAATGCCGTGGTCAAGCAGATTCCTTACAATGCTCCTGTCTGGCTGCAGGTCAAGCATATACTCCTTATTTACCAACGCATAGACGATAAGAACTGGTACACTGCACGTTACCTTGTCATTCTTATAGTGGTAGAGCTTCATCTTATCCTGCTGAAAGACAAGCTCCTTCTGAGAAGTGCCTACATCAATGTCTTCAATCTGTAAGATAGTCTCAGAGCCTTTGAAGATTTTGGTGCTGATATCGCCTATCTCTTTTGCCAGGCTTTTAGAATCAAATGCTACAAAAGGCGTTTTCATTGAGCAACCTCCTTATCATTTTTCACGTTTAGTTTTTTCTCAAGTACACGAACCTTTTTCTTCAGTTCGTACAGTGTCTTATACATATCGTCTATCTCGGAACGTACCGGTATCGGGAAATCCGAAAGATAAAGCTCCAGCAGTTTGTGGAATTGTTTTCTGAACTCAAGGGCTGACTCAAGCAGCGCACCCTGTATGGAGGAAAACTCCTCTGTGTTAAACAGCTCAAAGTACTCGGCTTCATTGATTTCAGTCCACATCTTGTAGAAATCGTTGTAGCTCTTAATCTCTTCACCGGACTTAATTTTCTCGGCAATCGCTTCAACTACCTTCTTTGAGGCCTTCTCTCCGGCTATGTATATCTTGTGCTGGAACTCCGCGTTTTTGGCGATGTAAACTGTATACAGGTCCAGGGTTCTGAGGAGAAGCTCCAGCTTTTCTCTGTCCTTTCCTACCTGAGGGGATTTAAATGCCTTCCCGAATGTCTTTTCAAAGGCGCTGTAGAAATTATGGAAGACATTTATTCCGGCGTTAGGGTCGGTTGCCGAGGACATATCGAAAAATGAGGCCATGCTCTTTTGTACGGCGTCAAACCACGGGCTGGTAAAATTCTGCGCGGACGCCCCCCACGTCTCAACCACCTTTGAGGACTGGCCGAGAAGTTCCGACGCCGATTCTGGATTCGTAAAGCCGAAGAGTTTATCCATAAGGCCCTTCAGTTTGACTGGATCAGCTAAGTCTTTCATATTATTTGGGTCGAAGGCATTGTCCTGAACCGCCTTAATGACGGGCTGCCAGAACTCATACACCTTCATGTACGAATCGAATCCCTGAAAGACCTTTGATACGGTGTCCTTGCCCAGACCCGCCGGATATTTCTTCATCATTTCGTCAATTGAGCCGCCTACGGTCTTAAACCACACGTTATACAGACCCATAACGTCGCCACCTGAGCTGTCCTTAGGCATCCCCATTGAGGGAAGGCCTTTTGACAGATTGGTTGCCGTCTGGACCCAGTTGTTAATGAATTCCTTCTGAACTTTCAACAGCGACTCAAAGAAAGACGCGGTTCCTTCCATCTGTAAATCCTCCTCATATCTATTAGATTTTATGTAAATTCTCAGGCAGCAAGCGCCCTATTGCATCTATTTCTTTATGTCCTTGAAAAGCTCAAAAAAAGTCTTTGCCATCTCCTTGCTCATCTCAAGCTGCTTTGCCAGTCCCTCCTGCCAGGCATCCTGGATGCCCCTGCTGCCTTCCTCAAACATCTTGAGATTCATCTTCTGCACTACCTCTTTTAAGAAAGCGTTTTCCTTCTTTAAAGACTCGTTTTCCTCCAGGACTTCCTGATGCTTTTTTTGTGATACAAAACCAAACCCAGAGTAAAACTCGGCCATCTTTTCAAAGACATCCGGTCCAACGCCAAACACATCTTTTTTTGCTGGAGCCATGTTAAAAAACTTAGCAGCCGCCTGCGCCCCCTCCTGCTGCATCCTGGTAAAATAATCCGTAAACATGTCCTTAACAAGGGGGTTGCTGTATAAGGCTGCCAAATCTTTTAAAAAATTTTCATTCACGGCGTCCTCCTGATTTATATTGAGCCAACCAATTTATATTGAGCCAACCAACCCACACCAGGCCGACTCACGTTGAACCGGCCGATTCGGGATGTAACTGTTCCGCTTGGGGATTCTACAACTATTTTATATGATAAGTCAAGCGTCTTTTGTCCTCGTGTCAAGCCGAATCCAGAACGTGGCTTCGCCCGGCTATTGATTTTATATGACATGTAGATTATTATAAACGGTCACCCTGAGGAGGGTCAGATAATTTAATCCATGAATGATTAATAAATATGCGTAAAAAATGGGAATTACACGAAACTATGGACATTGCCGTATTTTGTATAACACCTAACGGCACGGCGCTTGCTAAGAAAATAGCCGCCGGGATGTCGGGGGATTTGCACGTAAAGGCCGGTGTTTTAACAGAGGCCGGGGGTAGCGCGAAGGTGCATACCTTTGATTCCCTGTCTGCCCATACGGCCTCGGTATTTAACCGGTACGGGGGGCTAGTCTTTGTCATGTCGCTTGGGATAGTGAACCGCGTTATTGCGCCCTTGCTGAGGAACAAACTCGAAGACCCCGCCGTTGTGACACTTGATGAGGCCGGAAGATTTGCCGTTAGCACCCTGTCCGGGCACGAAGGCGGGGCAAACGCCCTGACATATCTGGTAAGCTCAATTACGGGGGCGCAGCCAGTTGTAACCACGGCAACCGATTCCCTCAGGATATATACCTGCGGGGTTGGATGTGTTAAGGGTGCAAAAAAAGAGGCCATCACCGCCGCCATTACCGAAGGCTGCAAAAAAGTCGGCATTACGACAGATAACCTGCGCTGCCTCGCCTCGGCATGGGTAAAAACAGACGAACAGGGTCTGCTTGCCGCCGCCGCCGCGCTACACCTCTATGTAAGATTTATACCAAAGTGGATGATAGATATGTACTACGAACGAAACACGGCCGCCGTGAAATCAGACATGGTCTTTAAGTCCATTGGCGTATATGGGGTTGCTGAACCGTCGGCCGCCCTCTCTGGCAGCAGCTCAAGGCTGGTTCTTACAAAGACTATCTTTGACGGTATAACCGTGGCCATCGCAAGGGAAACGCTTTTCCCCGGCCCTCAGGAGCCGAAGATTGATGTATCACAGGGCTGTGGCCGTATTCTGGTGCTGGGTGGTACGACAGAGGGCGTCAACATGGGATACGAACTGATGAAAGGCGGCGAGGATTTTCTCGTCTCTACCGTTACCGAGTATGGCTTTAACCTGTTTAAGGAGAAGTTTGGTGATAGGGCGATTTTAGAAAATTTCACTACGGCTGACGCCCTGAAGAGATTCATTAAAAAACACTCCATCACCAGGATAATTGACTGCACCCATCCCTATGCGGAGCTAATCACGCCGCTTGCGAAGTCTGTTTCCACTGAATTGAAGCTCGTCTATGAGTCAAGGGTGCGCGATACCGGGTTTGACAACGAATTCCAGTACGAAAAACTCTGCTATGTGTCTTCACTTTCGCAGGTGATTGATAAAATCCTCGCGCTCAAAGTAAAACGCCCATTGTTTACCACCGGCTCCAAGGAGCTCGGTTTCGTAAGGCCACTTTCAGAAAATGGCGGCGTGGACATCTTTGTGCGGGTGCTTCCGTTTGAGCACTCAATAAAAAGCGCGCTTGAGGCGGGTGTCAATGCCGCCAATATCATAGCCATGCAAGGACCGTTTACCACCGAACTCAACGCGGCCACGATAAGGCAATATGCGATTGACTGTCTCGTAACTAAAAAAACCGGCAAAGAGGGCGGTTTTTATGAAAAGGTGAATGCCGCCGTTGACTGTGGAGTTCATCTGATTGTGGTTGAGCGATGACCGGCAAGGTATATTTCGTTGGGGCAGGCCCCGGAGACCCTGAGTTGATAACGATAAAAGGCAGGCGGCTACTGGACAGCGCCGACGTGGTAATATATGCGGGGAGCCTCGTAAACGCGGCGCTTCTGACGGGCATAAAGGCGGAGGTGTATAACTCGGCGGGCATGGACCTGCAGGAGATGGCTGACTTAATGGTGCGGGCCGCAAGAGAGGGTAAGATTGTTGTAAGGCTACACACGGGGGATACCTCGTTTTATAGCGCCATATCAGAGCAAATCGAGAAACTGCGGGAAAAGGGGATAGAGTATGAGGTCGTAGCAGGGGTATCATCGGCTGCGGCTGCGGCTGCGGCCCTCAAGATGGAGCTGACCATACCGGAGGTGAACCAGACGGTGATTTTCACCCGCATGGAGGGCAACACGCCCGTTCCCAAGGCCGAGGACCTCGGCGCACTCTCAAGGCATGGGGCAGTGATGGTTATCTTTTTAAGCGTCTCCATGATAGATAAAGTAATGGAGAAACTAAAAGAGGGCTACCCACCGGAGACGCCGGTTGCGGTTGTGGAGAGGGCCTCATGGCCAGAGGAGGAGATTGTGCGGGGGACGATTGCGGATATTGCCGAAAAGGTAAAGGCGGCGGGTATAAAGAAAACGGCATTAATCTTAGTGGGCGAGGCACTTAAAGCGTCGGAGGGACAAACCGGCAGGCAATCAAAACTATACGACAAGGATTTTAAGCATGGTTACAGAAAATAATAGTTCAATTGTAGATCAACACGGCACCCTCTATATCGTCGGCATAGGGCCGGGGGCGGTAGAAAACATCACGCCCAGGGCGG
>JADFYL010000158.1 GCA_015233045.1 Nitrospirota bacterium
TGCTGACAAGCAATCCCTT
The DNA here is from genome assembly GCA_015233045.1 of Nitrospirota bacterium. Lineage (GTDB taxonomy): Bacteria > Nitrospirota > Thermodesulfovibrionia > Thermodesulfovibrionales > Magnetobacteriaceae > Magnetominusculus. Next base: position 20 of record JADFYL010000158.1, read on the forward strand.
TAGTCTTTCAAATGTGTCTGACATGCGCTCTTATAATCCTCCCGTTACAGAAATAACCTCACCCGTGATATATCCGGCCTCCTCAGAGGCGAGAAACCTGACTACAGAGGCAACCTCCTCTGGCCTTCCAAATCGCCTCAGTGGAATGTTACGGCGTAACTCCTCACGCGCGGTATCCTTCATAGAATCCAGCATATCGGTCTCAATAGCGCCCGGGGCAACCGCGTTTACCCTGATGCCAAACTGTGCAAGCTCCTTTGAGAGCGCCCTCGTAAAGGCAATCACACCCCCCTTGGCCGCCGCATAGTTGGCCTGCCCGGCAAGGCCATCTACCCCGCTTAAAGATGAGATATTTATTATAACTCCGCTCCTTTGGGCTATCATGTGTGGCAGCACCGACTTCGACGCGTTAAAAACCCCTGTTAAGTTTACATCCATGACATCCATCCAGTCCTTTTCTGGCATCAGCAAGAGAAGTCCGTCTCTGGCAAGGCCGGCATTGTTGACAAGGATGTCCACGCGACCAAGACGGTCTGCCGTATCATCCATCATCTTTTTCATCTGTGAGAAATCTGTGACATCAGCCTGATAGGCCATTGTATTTGGATTTATCGCGCGCAGCTCTTCACACAGTGCGGCGGCCTCATTGAACGATGACATGTAGTTGATTACCACAGAAGAGCCATCCTTTGTGAGCGCCCTGCATATAGCGCTCCCAATACCCTTGCCTCCTCCTGTTACCACGGCCACGGTGCGATTGGCTGCCGCCTCGTTCATCTTAACACGTCCCACATTGGGCCGCGTTTAATTATCTTTCTGATAGCGCCCAGCGTTGAGGCGTCATAGTGGATATCAAGGGCAGGCACTACACGGTTTGCCCTACCTTCTGCCCATGTGGCAACCCGCGTGAGCAGCATCCCTGGCGGTGTCTCCGGACTCAGATAAAACACCGGCTCAAGCAGCCCCTTTCCTTCCCGGCCCTCCGGTATGACGCCGTCTTCCACCGCCCTTTTGCAGATAGTCGTACCGGGGTATATCCTCACGCCAACAAGGGCGATTACAGCGCGCGGCTTTATCATGTCAAACAGTTTAAATGTCTCATTCAGTGTCTCCTCTGTTTCAGACGGGCCGCCAATTATAATATAATGTGCGTCGGGCATGTCAATCTTTCGACATATGGCGGAGGCCGCCGCTATATCATCCGGCGTGAAGTGTTTCTCATAGGCATTAAGTGTTTGGATGGCACCGGCGTCTGAGCCGAACTCTATGCCGGTACAACCGGCCCGTTTCATAAGCCTTGCCAGCTCTTCGGTAAAACTGAATGGGGTTGCGAAACACGTCCACTTAATTCTCAGATTCTTTCTGATAATTCCCTCACATATCTCCATTGAATGTCCAGCCGGAACGTTGAATATATCATCCACGAAAAACACGTAATCTATTGCGTGCCTGTCTTTCATTTCGGCAAGTTCCGCGACTATCTCCCGCGGGGGCCTGAGCCTTAGGCGGGTACCCTCCAGCATGGGGTACGTACAGTATGTGCACTTAAACGGGCAGCCGCGCTTGGATTGAACGTTCCCCATCCCGCCGTATTGGAGATACGCGGCATTGTTAAGAACCGCCCTGTCCGGCAGACACATCACAGGGCTGTATGAGACGGGATTCTGATGGAACGAACCGTTTTTAATAATTGACAGGTTTGGGATCTCATCAATATTGCCACCGTTTTCAAATGCCCTGATAAGACTGAGAAACGCCTGTTCTCCCTCGCCAGCAACTCCGAAATCAAGCGATAGATATCGCAGGATTTCCTCGGGGAAAAGGGAAAACCCAGAGCCACCGGCAACCATCGGGGCGTTGCTAATCGTCCTGATAAAGTTCACAATGTCCCGAATTCTAGGCATATAGAACACGCTTCGATTGTAGGTAAGATTATCAACGTTTCTGATAGAGACGCCTATAACGTCGGGGTTAAAGCCGCCGATTAAATCCTTCAGGGCCTGCAAATCGTCGTCAACAAAACACAAATCGAGGATTTTAACATCAAGGCCCGCGGCTGCCAAGGCTCCGGCTATATAAGCGGCCCCGATTGGGGCAACGGGATATGGCAGCCTTTCGTTATTAACGGAGATCAAGAGAACTTTTCTCATCGCACAGGTAGTATAACATTTAATATCTCTATAATTCCCCCCTGTACACCGCCCATAACACGGTAATTTTGTTCTAACAAATAAACCAAGTTTTCATGAGAAGTTGCAATGATTTCCAGACTGTTCTTTTTTTCGTCTGTCATTCCGGCTTGTCCGGAATCGTGCGCCTGTGAGTGTGCATAGTCAGAGGGGTGAAAGTCCCCTTCAGGTATGCGCTCTCCGGCCTGTAACTGAACGAAACTGCGTCGCCGCGAGGCGGGGTGGGGAGCAACGGGAAGTGAAGAGCCAGTCCGTAGGATGACGAACTTGATACGGCCGGTTGTAACGGCGAGCCTGCGATTCAATGGCGAAGCCCAGACCGCACTAAAGAGTGTGGAAGTCTGTCAAGCTGAGGGGTAGCGTGATAAAGAGGTGACAGGGAGCAACAGGTGATTGAAGACAGAATGGCTTGAAGGCAATGCACATGAAACAGGGATGCCTGCACGAGGTAAGTGAGCGTGCAGAGTACAGAGCCTCCATAGTAGCGATGAAACCCCGGAAACGGGATGGAGCGAAGGGAGGTAGGAAGGTGGATGAGTGAAGGACATAACGAAGGAACAACGGGCGATAGTGACAGAAAAGTCTAAGCAAGCTGGAGAGACCCTGATTCCTGAAAGATGGAAATGGGTGGAAACTTCGATATGGACGGAGCACATGTTAACGGCACTTGAAGAAGGTGTGAAAGGAGGCAAATGGTATAGTCTGATGGACAAGGTCTACTCCGGCAGGAACCTGGCATCGGCCTGGGAAAAAGTAAAGAGCAACAAAGGGGCAGCAGGAGTGGACAATCAAAGCATTGAGGCATTTCAAGCCAACAATGGAAAATATCTGGAAGAGTTGGAGAATAGACTGAAAGAGGATAGATATGAAATCATGCCTGTCAAAAGGGTATGGATACCTAAGTTAGGAAGCAAAGAGAAGAGACCGCTGGGGATACCGGTGGTGAAAGACCGGATATTACAAACGGCAATGAGGAATGTATTAGAACCGATAGGGGATAATCCCCCGTCTTGGCGTTTGAGAAGACCTTTGCGGAACAAAGCTATGGATTCCGACCCGGACGCGGCTGTAAAGACGCGCTCAGACGAGTAGAAAAGATGCTGGGGACAGGCAGGACATGGGTAGTAGACGCCGATATCAGGAGCTACTTTGACAACATCCCCCATGACAAATTGATGGTGGACATTGAAGAGCAGGTGGCTGATGGACGGGTGTTGAAACTGATAGAAGGCTATCTGAAGCAGGGTGTTATGGAAGGGCTTGACCTGTGGGAACCCGAAAAAGGGACACCACAGGGAGCTGTGGTCAGTCCATTACTGGCGAATATCTATCTGAACAAAATAGACCATGCGATGAGCGGCTTTGGCTACGAGATGGTCAGATATGCTGACGATTTCGTCATACTGTGTTGTACCGAGGTAGAAGCAAAGAAGGCTTTAGACGAGGTAAAAGCGCAAATAGAGGAAAGAGGCTTAACTCTCCATCCTGAAAAGACGCGAATAGTTGATGCGTCCATAAGTGGAGGGTTCGATTTCCTTGGTTACCGCTTTGAAAGAAACACGAGGTGGCCGCGCAACAAGAGCATGAATAAGCTCAAGGACACAGTTCGTCGAAAGACGAAACGCACATCCGGTCAGAGCATGACTTATATAATCAACGACCTTAACAGGAGCTTGAGAGGCTGGTTTGAATACTTCCGCCACAGTCAAAAGAGCGTATTCCACAAGACTGACAGTTGGATACGAATGAGACTGAGGAGCATACTCAGAAAACGACAACGGCGCAAAGGAAGAGGCCGAGGCTTTGACCATCTGAAATGGCCAAATGCTTACTTTGGCGGTCTTGGGCTGTTCACTCTAACCGCAGCCTATGACTCAGCTCGTCAATCCCGATGTGGAAACCACTAACTGGTGAGCCGTATGCGGGAAATCCGCCTGTACGGTTCGGAGGGAGGGGAGGTGA
>JADFYL010000159.1 GCA_015233045.1 Nitrospirota bacterium
GAGGTATATGGTTTATTTGTATTATACAGTGAAACCCTTTAGACACAGTGACTCTGAAAAAGGTTTAGTCGCATCTCAGAATTTTTTTTAAAACATTCTAAAGCGCCGAATAACGCCATATTGGGGGGATATTTCGCACCATTCATGGCCGGGTAAGCGCAGGTCTTATAGGGCATGACAAATGAGTGAATGCTGACATATTGTGTCAGTACATGACAAATATTTGCAGTGGAGATTGTGTCTTAACAGCCTTTAGCCGGAGTGCTGGAAGCCGCCAACGGGCGGCAGCCCAAAATCAATTGATAAAGCGTTGGCGAGATTACGGGGTGAAGGGGGGGTTACCCCCCCTTCGTCGTTAATCCTTTAATCTTTATGTTGTTGCCTGGTAATTATCGGGCAGTTACAATTTGGCTGAAGACTGGCGTGGAGTTCATGGCGTAAGCGAGGACAACAATAGATTTGCTATCAGACGGGCTCAAAAGGACCTGGCCGTAGCCGTCTGGCCCATGAGATGTAACGAACAGCGGGAGACCTTTAAACGCGCTCTTGTCGCCCTTATACTTGCTGTTGTACATAAAGTGGGAGATAACCGTTGACATGCCGGCCGGGTATGCGGGATATGTTACTACGCTGGGTTGATTAAAAATAGCCAAACAAGTGTTGCCTGTTGTGACTGCGATAGAGGACTCAACGCAACTTTGCGTACCTAACGCATCACCAATTATAAGATAGGGATCCCCGGCCATATAAGCGTCAAGATAAACCTGCAAGTCGGCAACCGCGGCCTTCGCGCTTGTCTGTGTTGTCCTCGCCTTCGACTTGTCCATATGCCCCAGATACGCCGGTAGGGCGATAGCGGACAACAAACTCACTACAGCAATAACAACCATGAGTTCAAGTAACGTAAACCCTCTTACATCTTTTACCCGCATCTCTTAAATCCGCACACCTCTATAACTTATCTGACAGTCACTAATTGGCTGAATATTGACGACGTGTGGTTTGTGGCATAGGCAAGGATAGTCACTGAACGGCTGTCAGTCGGGGTTAAAATAACCTGACCGTCGTTTACGGAGGCCGTCACAAACAGCGGAAGACCGTTAAACGCGCTAAAGTCTCCCTTAAACGTATGGTGCGAGATGAAGTGGGCGATAATCGTGGTTATGCCACCGGGGTATACGGCATATGTTCCCACGCTGGCCTGGCTGAAAACAGATAAACAAGTCTTATCAAGTCCGATCGCGTTATTGGCCTCAAAGCACCCTTGTGTGCCTGTTGCGTCAGTTATTATTACATATGGTTCACCAGCTACGTAGCTGTCAAGGTATCCTTGTAAATCAGCAACCGCAGCCCTTGCGCCTGACTCAGTTGACCTGACCTTTGCCTTTTCCCTTTGCCCCAGAAACGCTGGCACCGCGATAGCGGTCAATATGCCGATTATCGCGATAACAATCAGGAGCTCAATCAGCGTAAATCCTTTTACATCTCTTGCCTGCATCCCTTTATACATCATAATGTTCTCCTCAAAAAAAGCGGGAGGGAGATTGCCCCCTCCCGCGCTGTGTCCATAGCAATTACCGTGACGTTACTAATTGGCTGAGCATAGGTGAAGTAGAGTTCGAGGCATAAGCCAAAAGGTTTATCGCGCGGCTTCCGTTTGCGCTTAAAAGAACCTGGCCGTCCGTTGCGGCTGTTGTAACAAACAGAGGCAGACCGTTAAACGCGCTCTTGTCTCCTTTAAACGTGTGGTGAGAGATAAAGTGTGCGATTACAGTTGTGATACCGCCGGGGTATGCAGTGTATGTGCCGGTGCTGGCCTGATTGAAAATGGACAGGCAAGAGGCGCCTGTTGCGGTTGCGCCACTGGATTCGTAGCAGCCCTGCGTACCCGCGGCGTCAGTGATTATTATATATGGGTCTCCGGCTATGTACGAATCAAGATAGCCCTGTAAATCCGCGACCGCGCCCTTAGCGCCTGATTCAGTTGCCCTTACCTTTGCCTTTTCCCTCTGTCCCAAAAACGCCGGTACCGCGATAGCAGTCAATATGCCGATAATCGCGATAACAATCAGGAGCTCAATCAATGTAAAACCTCTTTCGTCTCTTGCCTTCATCCCTGTAATTACTTTGTACATTTGGATGTACCTCCCTAAAATACATTCTGAGCGATTAAAAACCGCCGATGTCTTGCCTCACAACATAACCCCAGCCTTGCAGCATCATACCTTATAACACAGCCGAAAGTCAAACGTGCCGACTTGCTGTAGTGTTGCAAATACTATGCCCACCCATGATAAACGCAAAATCCTCTATAGGCCATAAAATTTCTGATTCACACTGACATAATGTGTCACTTGTGACATATTTCAGCACTTTTAGAGGCAACCGAGATGTACTGGAATCTGCTATACTACGGGCGATGGCATCCTATAAAAAGATACTTATCGTAAAACCCAGCTCGCTTGGAGATGTGGTACATAGCCTGCCTGTGCTTAACGCCCTTCACAAGGCGTATCACGGCGCATCTATACACTGGGTCATAGCATCGGGGTTTGAGGGACTGCTTGATGGACATCCGATGATAGAAAGACTCTGGGTAATAAATAAGGACAGATGGAAGCGCCCCTCGGCGCTTAAAGATACGCTTAAAGAGATAGCCGCGCTTGCGGCCTCGCTAAGGAGCGAACGTTACGACCTGGTCATGGACCTTCAGGGGCTGTTGAGAAGCGGTCTGATAACGGGCCTCAGCCGATGTCAAACCCGCGTGGGGTTTCGGGAGGCCAGAGAGGGCAGTACCGTGTTTTACACGCACACAGTAGAAGGGGGGCGAGGCATACACGCGGTTGACCGGTATATGAAAATTTCCGGATTTGTCGGGGCACCTGACGGGGAAATAGAATTTCCTCTGCTCTTTGAAGATATAAAGGAGGGCTGGGCGCGTGGGCTGAAAAAGGGGCAGTATATTGTCATGGCCCCTGGTGCGGCCTGGGTTACAAAGCGCTGGGCAGCGAGAAACTTCGGGCGGCTTGCCGCCAAGTTTTCCATCCCGGCGGTGGTTGTCGGTGGGCGCTGCGATTATTCTTTGGGCGAGGAAGTTGTGGGGCATTCGGGGGGAATGGCCATCAACGCCGCCGGTAAAACGACGCTCAAAGGCCTCACGTCATTAATCAGAGACGCGCGCTTCATGGTCACCAACGACACCGGCCCGATGCATATCGCCGCGGCCTTGGGCGTTACCGTGTTTGCCATATTTGGCCCGACCGACCCCAAAAGAACCGGCCCGTACGGCGCCGGACACACCATCATAGGGCGTGATATTGCGTGTCGGGCATGTTTCAGGAAAAAATGTTCCACTGTCAGGTGTCTGAGGGATTTACCTTTTCAGCATGTTTATGACATAATAGCCGACCAGAGGGTAGGTTCCGGCGTTATTTAGGCCTGGGAGCAGGTGGCGGCGGAGGCTGGGTTTCCATGAGGCGAGGTGGGCGGATTGTTACTGAAATATATCATGGTGTTTATGCTGGTGCTGGTGGCCGTGTCCCCCGCAATGCTTGCGGCGCACGACTTCCCGGAGGGGGCGGTGCCTTATGAGAAGTCAAGACGGTGTTCCGCGTGCCACCCTGCGGTGTACAAGGAGTGGGCAAGTTCGCTTCATGCCCAATCGTCAGTACACAAAGACGCCGCGCACAGGGCGATGTACGGGGCGTTTCTTGACGATATGAAAAATGAGGGGAAAGAGGGCAGCTACCACTGCGCGACATGCCACACGCCGATGGCGGACAATATCAAAGAACTCGTTGACGGGACTGACAGACCGAATGAGAACCTATGGAGAGAGGACGAGGGCGTTGGATGCGCGTTTTGCCACCGCGTTGATACGGTAGTAGAGGGGAAAGACAGAAACACATTTACAATCAATAAAGATGGCACGTACGTCTCATCAAATCCGGTTGAGAAGGCACCTCACGGCGTTGGTGTGAGCCAGCTTTTTGGCAGCGGCGAAATCTGTATGGGCTGCCACAGCCACCTGGAGAATCAGGACGGTGTTGCGATATGTTCGATGAAAGAGGAAGGCCAGGGCAATTGTATCGCCTGCCATATGGAGAGAAAGGAAG
>JADFYL010000160.1 GCA_015233045.1 Nitrospirota bacterium
GGGTTATACCTTAAATACCAAGAGACGTGGTCTTGACAAAGGGGTCCACCGTAGTCATTTTCTTAATGTACTTCATTATTTATTTTGGACAACAGTGCCCATGAATGTATATTTCCATTATACGCCAACTTCTGCAAGTTGGTTAAGTCAGGTAGGGGTATGGTTCGGCATTCTTACACGAAAGGCGCTTAGAGGTGCCAGCTTTAAGAGTATTGATGACATAAAAAGGCTGTTGAAAATTTTGTACAAGGTTATGGCCCTACAGCAAAGCCATTTGTATAGAGAAAAAGAGAAGTTAGCGGCTCGCAACTAAGAAATACTATATCTCTAACTTATGCACAATTAGACACTGATATGCAAATCTTAAGTTTAACGGTTGATTAACCGATACATAGTATCAAGGAGGATCACACATATGAGATTGTTGTATATAATAGCCGTCGTAAATGTGTTTTTAGTGTCGCTGGTTTTACCTCAGGTCGGATATGCCTACATAGACCCGGGAACAGGGGCATCTTTTTTCTCACTCTTTGGAACTGTTCTTGCTATAGCTTCGGCGGGCCTTGCCGGCGCAAGCGCTTTTATCGTGCGGCATTACCTGAAGGCAAAAAATGCGGTAAAGAAGATACTGTAAAGACCACCCGAGGGAGGGTAATGCTACGAAAGAATTGGAAAGATATGTCCAAAATTGTGGTGTCTCGCGTAGACGGTTCCTGCAATTGAGTGCCGCTATGTTGGCGTCGCTGCATGGAAATGGCGGGGACGCCAGTGCGGAAGTCCCTGTTTCTAAAGAGAGCAAGGCTGAAAAGAGCAATGCAGAAACAAAAATGAAAAGGTTTATTTATTTAGGTATGGACGGATTAGATCCCGCGCTTATGACCCTGTATATGGATAAGGGGCATTTGCCAAATTTCAAGCGCCTCGCCCAAACTGGCAGTTTTGCCCCACTGGGAACCACCAACCCTCCTCAAAGCCCGGTTGCGTGGACTACTATGGCGACGGGGAAGAATCCGGGGAAGCATGGAGTCTTTGACTTCATTGAGAGGGACCCGAAAAATTACGGACTTGATCTTTCATTAAACAAGGAGAAATCCTCTGTTCTCTCAGGCACGAGCTATGAAAGGCCATTCAGCGAAGCCACATTTTGGGAAATAACGGCCAAAAACAATATCCCTACCACTGTGATAAGATGGCCGCTTACCTTCCCGGCGGAGGCCAAAGGAGACTACGAGTTATTGGCCGGACTTGGTGTGCCGGACATAAACGGCCTTTTGGGCAAATACACTTACTATTATACGGGGCAGATGGAGGCACTTGGAGAAAAAAGCGGCCGCCTCGTCAAGATCGACCGTCAAGGGCACATAGACACAACCTTACAGGCCGCAAAGGGGGCTATGGGGAATCCTCTTTCGGTGCCTCTTTCTATTGCCACCGCCCCAGATGGCGTTACACTGAACATCACCCTTCAGAATAACCAATGGACAGGGAGGCAAGGACAGTGGAGCCCATGGCTGCCGGTAAAATTCAGAGGGGGGCTTTTCAAAACCATTTCGGCCATATGCCAGATTTACATAGTATCTACCGCCCCGGAGCTGGGTGTTTATGTCACCTCCGTGCAATTTGACCCCAAGGACCCTCTGTTTCCAATCTCCACGTCAAACAGTTGGAGTAAGGAGATTACCGATATCCTGGGTTCTTATTTTTCCACGCTGGGTATGCCTGAAGATACTAAGGCCATGATGGAACATGTGCTTCCCCCTGAGGCGTTCCTTCAACAATGCTACTCTACTCTTGCGTGGCAAAAGACACTCCTTCAGGCCAAATTGGAACACTTCGAAAGCGGCCTTATGGCCGTGGTTTTTGACACTACCGACAGAATATCGCACATGTTCTGGAAAGACACAGATGGCGGTAAGGCCTTGGGCAAAAAAAATCCCATTCTGGATGTTTATATTTATATGGATGAGATTTTAGGCTACGTAATGGAAAAATTCAAAGACGATACCACCATACTGCTCAGCTCCGACCACGGTTTTGCGCACTACAACCACGACTTCAATATGAACAATTTTCTGGTTGAGAAAGGTTATATGGCGTTAAAGACCACTGAGCCGCCGGCTTATGGCAATATCCTCTTTTCGATCGTAGACTGGAGTAAAACAAAGGCGTACGCCCTTGGATTTAACAGCATTTACATAAACCTGGCAGGAAGGGAGAAATCCGGTATTGTTACCAAATCTCAGGTGGACGGCCTGAGAAAAAAGATAAAAGAGGATTTACTCAAGTTCTACGACGAAGCGAATAAAGAACACCCTGTGGCGAATGTTTATTTCAAAGAGGAGATTTATAAGGGGAGCCACATGGCCGATGCCCCTTCTATGGTTGTTGGTATGAAGCCGGGATACCGCTATAGCTGGCAAACGGCTTTAGGTGGATTATCTGAAAAAAATACCTTAACGCCAAATGATAAACTTTGGAGCGGCGACCACTGTTTCGACTTTAACGCGGTAAAAGGAATCGTGTTGAGTAACAAAAAAATAGTGAAAAATAACCCCGACATACAAGATATAGCGCCCACCATTGTCGGCGCGTTTGGGCTAACCGGGAAAGACATGGACGGAGCGCCACTCTTTAATGGATAAGACGCTGATAGTTGTATCAGGGCTTCCCAGAACTGGCACATCCATGGTAATGAGGATGTTGATGGAGGGAGGGGTTGAGATTGTTACTGACGGCTTGCGAAGCAGTGATGAGTGTAATCCCCACGGGTATTTCGAATTAGAAAAAGTAAAGACAATTCCCGATGACGCCTCCTGGCTCAAATGCCACTGTGGCAAGGCTGTTAAGATAGTCTCTGAGCTTCTTGAACAACTTCCCGCCGATATTAACTATAAAGTAATATTTATGGAAAGGAACCTTGCAGAGGTAATCGCATCGCAGCAGAAAATGTTAACTATGATGGGAGTTCCTGTCCACTTTGATGGCGGGCAGCTCACGGGTATTTATGAAAACCACTTAATCGAAGTCAAGTCAAACCTGAGAGAAAGGCCAAATTGTGATGTCCTCTGCCTTAACTACAACGAGGTGATCGAAAATCCTCATGCGGCGTCTTTAAAAATCATTCATTTTCTTTCTATACCCCTTGATGCCGAAAAGATGGCGGCAGCCGTTGACATTGACTTATACAGAAACAGGGCTGAAGCCGCTATTTCTGCAAAAAAAGAAGAAACCAATTCAACTGAAACAGACAAGGCTGAACTGATTAATAAATTAAAATCATTGGGTTATATGTAGTACGGGCGCTGTTATTGCGTCATAATACCTCGGTTTGCCGGTGGTTTTCGTATTTCAGAGGACTTGCCGTTTCTTCAGATACCCTATAACCTGTTCCGTACATTGCTCTATTGAAAACATGTCTGTTCTGAGGATTATCTCAGGGTGTTCAGGCGGCTCATATGGCGAGGACACTCCGGTAAATTCCTTAATCTCACCGGCAGCAGCCCTTTTATAGTGTCCCTTCACATCCCGTTGCTCACATATCTGCAGAGAACAGTCACAAAATATTTCTATAAAATCATCGTTACCCATAAGCACACGCACCGCATCACGATATGACCTCAGCGGGGATATGAAGGCGGTCATAGTTATTACGCCGGCCTCAATAAAAAGCCTCGCCACCTCTCCTGTTCTGCGTATGTTTTCCTGACGGTCAGACATGGAAAACCCCAGATTTGAGCAAAGCCCGTGCCTTACGTTATCACCATCTAATACCATAGTCTTAGCCCCCATCGAATAAAGCATTTTTTCAACAGAGAAGGCAGTGGCAGATTTCCCTGAACATGGAAGTCCTGTGAACCAGAGAACTACACTTCTGTGGCCATTTTGCGCTTCCTTCATTTTGCGTGTCACTTGCGCCTGTTGTTTTATTATATTATCCGATACCATACTAATATTTTGCCTCCTTAGTTATGACAGCATTTATCATGTCTAAACTCTTGAGCCAGTTGCAAAATGAATAAATACGTCCTTTTTACGTTTGCCCTTATAGACTGGATTCCCGCTTTCCAGACTGTGTCATAATTATTCAAGCAGTTGGTGGTAAAG
>JADFYL010000161.1 GCA_015233045.1 Nitrospirota bacterium
TTAAAGCACGGGGGCTTTTAACTCTTTTCGCTTCTCTATGTCGGTTCTAGGGAAAATTGCTTGCATAATGCAAGCAGTGAATGCAGGAATGATAGCAAAACGCATACAGCCCGCATACACCACTAAACAAAATAGAAGCTAAAAGCCTCCGCCTATCAGAAGAGGAAGTTCGACAAATCCCCGGCAAAGCCGGTATTTCATACTGTAGGAATAATTGAAGAGGGGGTGATTGAGCAATCAAGTCCTTAGGACGAAATGGCTACTGAAATTTTCCAATGCGATTGCCCTGGCCGTTAGGGTTTGTCTGGGAACAAATCAGCAGAAATCATGTATAATGCAGTTGTGATGAACAGAAGATATTTGAATGCCTTGCTGGTTGTATGTTCTGTCGTAGTGGTTTTTGGAGTATTATGTGTGTTTGAGTATGTGCTGAGGCTCAGCGGCAGCGTAAAACCTCTGAGCAACTCACGGGAGCTTTTCGTTGTCAACGCCTTTGGCTTAAGCAGGGGAAACGCTAAGAACATTGAGGCCCTCTCGTTTGGCGAAAAGGCCTATACTGATGAATACGGGTTTCGCATCCCGAAAGATTATAAAGAAGTCGGTAAACACTTCTCAAGGACAATCCTCGTACTCGGAGACTCAATTGCCTTCGGCGTTGGTGTAAAAGAGGAGGATACGTTTGTTGGCCTGGTGCGCTCCGCACTACCGGATGCGAGGGTGTATAACTCTGCTGTCGTAGGATATAACTCCTATGACTATGAAAACGTCATAGTACATTTTCTACCCTCTCATCCAGAAATCAACAGGGTTTATCTGATTTATTGCCTGAACGATTTAAACTCCCAATCAGCCGAGCTTATTGACAGCGAGCTAAACACCGGTACCAGAGATGTAACCATGCTTGACAGGGCAAGACATCTGGGAGTCCTTGCGCAGTTGAACGAATTCCTGAGGGCCAAATCGCTGCTTTACTTATATCTGAAGGGTCTGCTGACTGACCCGCAGATGAGATTTTACATGGCCGAATCCTTGTACTACAATGCGGACAACAATGTAATCTTTAACAAAAACAGCCAACCCATCGTCAATATTGCAAGGACACTGAAGGCACGCAATATCCCCTTCACAGTGATTATTTCCCCCTATGAAGCCCAACTCAGAAAGAGGGACACGCTGCTTGAGCCGCAGAAAAAACTATCCGCCTTCTTTAGCGCCAACGGTATAGACTTCATTGACCCTGTGCCGGATTTTTACGCAAAAGGGATGCCCTCAAAGGAGTTCTATCTGTTTTGCGACCCTATGCATTTCTCTGAAAAAGGGCATCGGGTGATGTTCGGGGCGCTTATGAGGCGCTTATGAGTCTTTTGCCTAAGTCAATCTGGGCGTGGAGTGTCTTATTAAATACATAACCTACGAAATTGTCCTTTGTTACGCCGCGTACCCTGTCTAAAGTATCTTTTTCATACTTACACGGCTCTGCTATACAAATGACGTTGCCGTCAAGTGCCGCGCAGTCTTTTGGTGAAGCAGTGTCTATAATCACCTGTCCATATTTTTCACGCAGACTGCCCACGCGCTCATTGACCCTCGCAATATCCGGTTCAAATAATACATCAAGCCCGTGTTCCCTTGTGGGCATGGGCGAGTTGGAGTTACCCGGGGTGATACCGAAAAACGCGGCCACCGAATAACCTGATGTTGACCGCGCGGCGTCAACCAATAAAACCCTCTGCCCTTCTCTGGCGTATGCTATGCCCATCAGCGCCGCGGCACAGGTCTTGCCGTCCCCCTTACCCGGACTGGTTACTACCAGAGCCATACTGCCGCCGCCATTAGTTGGTGTTTCATAGAAGATATTATCCTTCATCTCGTTAATGGCCTCAATTTCTTTTGAGTCGGCACTGAGGGCTCTTACGGCATCATAATTTCTCAGGCGCTCCGAGAGTGGGATACGTCCGAGGAGTTTTGAAAATGCCGTTATATCGTCCTTTGATTTAACGGTATTGTCCATGTATTCGACAAAAAATACGGCGGCAAGGCCAATGAAAAAACCAAGAAAGACTGCTGTTATGAGCGTGCGCCCCCGCTTTGGGTAAAACCTCTTCTTTGGTGTTGCGGCAGGCTCGACTATCTTTAACTTTGACAAGCTTATGGACTCGACCAGGTCCGCTTGTATGACATACTGGCCGACCTTCGAGTACATCTCCCTCTGTGCCGTTAACAATGGCTCTATGCGGGCGGATGCCTCATACTTATGCGGTATTTTTATAAGTTCTTCCTCATAGAGCTTTATGTACTTTTGGATTACCGCTTTCTTTGCAAGGTTTGATTCCTTGTTTATGCGATTTGTTAAAATCTTCTTCGATAGTTCTGAGTACTCAGGATTCAGGGACTTTGTCTCTCGGGTGAGGACGAGTTCCGCCTCCGCGGCCACCTGTTTTCTTATTGTATCTATCTCTTCATTAAGAACCTTATATCTGGGGTGTTCTTTAGTAACGTCAAGTTTCAGGCTTGTCTGATCTAAAATCTTTTTGTCAAGAGTGGATTTCAAGGATTCGAGCCTTGAATTTGTACCAATCTCAAATGCCTCTTTTCTGTATAGGGAAAGCTCTTTCAGTTGTTTAATGCCCTTTGCAATTTCCGCGTCAAATTGGGCATATTCCTTGTCCATCGTTTCGAATTCAGTTTTCAGCGTATTTATTGCCTTAATCATATTGGTTGTTTCGCCTTGCAAATCAACGGTCATATCCCTGAGCTTCATGCCTGTGGAGATGGCAAGAGTTTTAAAATAACTGTCCCTGATTGAATCAAGTTTTAATTCCAGAGACTCTCTCACTGATTTGAAATCGTCTCTGACCCTCTGGCGGGAGCCTTCAACGTAATATGCCGATAGTTTGTTGGCAATAGAGGCCGACAGTTCGGGGTCCCTTGTTACGGCGCTTACCTCTATTATGTTTACCTCTTTATATTGCTTGACGACGGCGTAGGGCAGGGAAAACAGATTCTCGGCTATAGATGGCTCAAAAAAATCATCCGCCTTTAACTGCTTGCCAAAAAGTCCCACGAGCTTATACTCGCCAATAATAGCCTCTGCCAGCGGTTTTATCCTGGATAGCTCCACATCAGTCTTTATGTCATCACCTGTGCTGGCTACCTGTGAGGCCAGCCCCCAGCCCGCCAGCAGCCCGTTTGCGGAGGGCGTCTTTAAAACTAATACCTTTGCGGCTCCCCTGTAGGTCGGCCTGACAAAAATCAATATAAGCAGCGCTAATATCAAAGACGCGCCGATGATATAGTAAAATATCCTTTTTCTTCTGTTAAATATCTCCATATATCTGAGTAGTTCCAACAAACCCTCCTGAACTAACAAACCATTCTGAACTTCTGCCGCACCCAACCTGACGCGGCGGCCACCTCATGGGATTCTAACATATTATGGGATGGTTAAACCATAGCGCCAGAAATTCTCATTGAAAGGGTATATGGCATGTGTGTGCCGTGATATTTGACAGAGAAGGCATCAGTAAACGCAATTTTGCAAAAAATGAGATAAAATCATCCTGAGCGCAGGTTATGCTCCCGTATCAACGCCTGCAGATGTCTTACAGCGTTTGCCGGGTCTACCCCTATTGCCGTTTCGTCTGATAGTATAAAACCATCTACGCCCTGCTCAAGGGCAACTATCACGTCAGTAAGCTCTGCCCTGTAGGGTTTGTATCTGTTCACGAGCGATAACATCACCTCCCCCGCGAGCAGTACGGGTCTGCCGGATTGTCTTGCCGTTTTCACGATGTGTCTTTGTATGAAGGGGATTTTGGGCAGGTCAACCTCTACGCCCAAATCCCCTCGAGCTATGCAAATCTCGTCCGACACCGCGCATATCTCCTCAAGATTTTTTACCGCCTCGGCAAGCTCCACCTTTGCGATAACAGCGTCTTTCATATTGTAGCGGCGCAGGGTTTCTTTGAGTATCGTAATGTCCGATGCCCTCTCCACATAGGATAGATAGACGAAGTCAATTGATAATTTCGACAGGCGCTCAATATCTCCATAGTCCTTTGCACTAAGCGGGGGAAGTTCAATAGGGCAGCCCGGCGTGTTTA
>JADFYL010000162.1 GCA_015233045.1 Nitrospirota bacterium
GGCGCTGTTCTTGCCGCCGGCTATTATCATTATATCCACATCGCCTGACATCTCATTCGTCTCTTTCAATCTCAATGCCGTTGAGTTACATATGGTATTATACACTTTAATCTCTTTTATTTTATCTACTATGTTTGAAAGCAGCCTTTTTAGGGCATCCACAGGCTGTGTCGTCTGCACTACCACGCCGACACGGGGTTTCAGCCCTTCAGGGGTTTCTCCATCTTTTACTACGGAGACATCCGCCCCCGCGTAACTCATTATGGATTTCACCTCAGGGTGGTGCTTGTCGCCAAGCACAATCACCTGATAACCTTCCTCTCTTAACAGTTTAGCATATTGCTGTGCCTTTTTTACAAAGGGACATGTCGCGTCTATTATTTCTATCCCCATCACCTGTATTTTCTCATAGGTCTCTATGGGTATGCCGTGCGTCCTTATTATTATGGCCTTCATGTCCTCAGATGGCTCCTCCACATCCTCTATCCCACGTTCCTTTAACTTCGCCACTACCTGGGGGTTGTGGATTATCGGGCCTAACGTATAGACGCCGTCCTTGCTGGAGGCCATGTCAAACGCTATGTTCACCGCCCTCTTTACGCCGAAACAAAAACCGGCCATTTTCGCCACTGTTATGGTCATATCCTCTCAATCCGCGATAGAAAATTGTATCCACGACAAAAAATTGTATCCACCCTGCTTGTCTTGTCGTCATTCCGGCTTGTCCGGAATCTGTCTCTCCACTACGTCCTCAAGCCAAATAAGATTCCGGACAAGCCGGAATGACGGACTAAGGGTAAATCCACTATTCCTTGGTGAGAAAGCTCAGTTAGAAATGTCGTGGAGTGAGTCATATCCTATAAAATACCTTCAATATCTCTTTCATAACTCCCTCATCATCTTCTCTAATGTCTCCTCCATGGAGAGATTCGTAGTGTCTATTTCTATCGCGCCGGGGGCCTTAGTAAGCGGCGCGATTGCCCTTTTCGTGTCGCGTTCATCTCTTGAGGCGACATCCAATTGGGCAGTTAACAGCGTTACATCAGAAATTTTTTTTCTTAACTGGGCATACCTTCTTTGGGCGCGCGTAGGCTCATCCGCTGTTACATAAAACTTCCTCCACGCATCAGGAAATACGACGGTTGCCATGTCCCTGCCTTCGGCAACTATGCCGCCTGAGCCGTTTGTGCCACCGACATTCCTCTGTATCTCAAGGAGAAAGTCTCTCACTGGCTTCCTCGCTGAAAACACGCTGGAGAAATGCCCTGCCTCCGGCGTCCTGATTTCCTCTGATACGTCTTTATTGTCGAGATATATAACTCCACTTTTGAACTCTATTGTCGTGCCGCGCAATACTGATGCCAGCCGGTCATCGTCTGAGTCGTCGCTGACTCCGGCGCTGACCAGTTTAAGCGCCGCCGCCCTGTAAAGGGCACCAGTGTCCAGATAATCAAATCCCATGCGCGCGGCAAGCGCCCGTGCCACGGTACTCTTGCCTGAACCCGCGGGTCCGTCTATTGCTATCACCTTGTGTGGTGTTGTCACCGCGTAAGCCTTTTAAGTGTATCGTAAAACTCAGGGTATGAGATATTTACCGCGTCAGAGCCGTGGACTACCGACTCACCTTCTGCCGAAATGGCCGCAATTGAAAGCGCCATAGCGATTCTATGGTCGCCGTAACTTTGTAACTGGTTGCTGCCTTTGAGGTTAACAGGGCCTTCGATTGCCACCCCGTCTTCGTATTCCTCTATCTTCGCGCCCATCTTTCGTAGTTCTGTAACAATGGCTGATATTCTGTCCGATTCTTTTACCCTCAGCTCATGCGCGCCTCTTATCTCTGTCACGCCGGTTGCGCGCGTTGCCAGCACACAGAGAATTGGAAACTCGTCTATCATGGATGGGATGTCTTCTTTTGTCAATGTTATGGGCAGGAGCTTATCTGTGTATTTGCAAAGCAGACTGCCAACCGGCTCACCGGAGACCTCTCTCTCATCAACAACCTTCACAGCCGCGCCCATCTTTTTTATTATGTCTATAAAACCAGTTCTGGTCGGGTTTAGTCCAACGTCTTTGATGAGCAGCTCGGAGCCTTCCACCATCAGCGCACCGGCAATGAAGAAGGCCGCAGAGGAAATATCGCAGGGCACCGCCATGTCGCACGGAGAAAGTTCAGTGCCTCCTTTGACAGTTACCCTGAGGCCATTTATGCCCACATCCACCCCGTATGCTTTAAGCATTCTCTCAGTATGGTCACGGGATTTTACCGGCTCTACTATTGTTGTCTCACCATCGGCAAGAAGCCCGGCCAGCAAGACGGCAGATTTGACCTGTGCCGAGGCTATTGGCATCTCATACGTTATCCCCTTCAGGTGGCCTCCGCTTATTGCCATAGGGAGGTTGCTCTTGACACCGCTAGCCTTGATTGAGGCACCCATTTTCTCAAGAGGCACTATTACTCTGCCCATTGGCCTGTTGCTCAGGGATTTATCACCGGTCAAAACTGAAAACAACCCACTGCCGGCAAGCAGCCCACAGAGCAATCTCGCCGTGGTGCCGGAGTTACCGCAGTCTATCATGCCTTGTGCCTCTTTAAGGCCGTGAAGTCCATGGCCTGATATCAGCAGCGAACCGTCGGCCTCCTTCTCTATGTCTACCCCTAACGCGGCAAAGGCGGCTATTGTGGAGCGGGTGTCGGCAGCCCTTAGGATATTGCCCACCCTTGACCTGCCATCGGCCAGTGATGAGAAAAACACCGCCCTGTGTGACATGGACTTATCAGGGGGTGGTGTCATCTCTCCCCTTAGCGCCTTAGTCTTTTTCAATGTCACGATATTCGTTTTCAATTTTCTTCGTACATCGCCCGATTTACTGAACTCTTCTGTCAGCGATGCCTCGTTTGAATTCCCTATATCTTCTATCATCTGTTCAATCTGTCTTTTGTAGGTATCTAAGTGCCTGAGTATGTTGTCCTTGTTTAATATGCAAATATCCCTCCATATCTCTGAGGAGCTCATAGCTATGCGCGTGGTATCCATAAAGCCCGGCCCTGAGTAACCAAAATACTCCGGGTTTATCTCCTGCACGGCATTGACAAGGGCATATGCCGCAATATGCGGCAGGTGGCTGATGGAGGACAGAATCTCGTCGTGCATTTCGGGTGTTAGTTCCTCTACCTTGCAGCCAAAGAGTTTCCACATGGAGGTTATCGTCTGGCAGGCCGCCTTATCGGTGTTACCTGTTGGGGTGATTATGCACTTAGCCCCTATGAACATATCAGGGTTAGCCGCGTCAATCCCGGACTTATCGTTGCCGGCTATGGGATGCGCACCCACGAAGGCCACACCCTCCGGCATGGCGGCGTCCATTTCATAGACAAGGGCGCCCTTTACGCTTCCAACGTCAGTGACTATCGCACCGGCCTTAAGATAAGGGGAAATCCCACAGGCTAGCGCCGTAAACGAGCGCACGGGGGCGGCAAAGACCACGAGGTCGGCACCCTCGGACAGGTCACTCAGATTAAGCGCGTACTCGTCTATTATGCCCCTTGAGAGGGCATTTTTCAGATTCGCCTCATTCCTTCCGAAACCGCATATCCTCCTCGTTATTCCATGCCTTTTCATGGCGAGGGCCACCGTCGCCCCTATCAGGCCGACGCCGATTATCGCCGTTTTTTCAAAAAACAATCCTTCCTCACATCTCTCTCTATATTTCCCTTCCCACGGCGGTGGCCACCAGCCGTAAACTCTTCACCAGATCGTTAAACACATCGGGCTTCAGCGACTGCTCTCCATCGGAGCACGCCTCTTCGGGCTTCGTATGCACCTCTATCAAAAGACCGTCCGCGCCCGCCGCCACCGCGGCCAGCGACATCGGTTTCACTAAGTCCCATCTGCCCACGGCATGTGACGGGTCAACTATGACGGGCAGGTGGGTCAGTTGTTTAAGCACGGGAACGGCGCTTAGGTCAAGCGTGTTTCTTGTTGCCGTCTCAAACGTCCTTACCCCGCGTTCACAGAGTATTACCTTGTGGTTGCCCCTTGACATTATGTATTCGGCG
>JADFYL010000163.1 GCA_015233045.1 Nitrospirota bacterium
CATCTTCCCGTTGAAATTTTTGACCTTCGCCTTCAATCCAGTGTTTCTTATACCCGCTACCAATGCAACAAAACCACCAAACAGCAGCGCCACGGGCAGCAAGGCCAAAAACACATCCACCACATACCACCAATACGTCACCATACCCCAAAGGCCAAGACACATTGCTATCAGACCAAACACTATACTCAGCATATTTTTACTCCTTTAGTTGAATTATTTATATTTTTCAATGGGCATCCCATCGTTATTTCCCCGTTAAACGGCCTTCTCCTCATTCTGCAGCGCCATCTTAAAATACTTCACCGCCTCCTCCCTCTGCCCCTTTGCCTCATAGGCAAGCCCGATGCTCTGGTATGCCTTGATGAGATTCGGCTTAATGGAGACCGCCTTTTTGTAGGATTCTATGGCGTTGTCGTAGTCGGACATGTTGTCGTAGACGAGACCCAGTTTGTAGTATGCCTCGGCGTAGGCAGGGTCTAACTTAATCGCCTCAAGAAGCGCCCACTGCGCCTTGGGGTTGTCGTCAACCATGAAATAGGCCGAGCCTAAGTAGAACAGGCTCAGGGCCGAGCTCCTGTCTAAGTTCGTCGCCCTGCCGAGGGATTCTATGGCCTCATTGGGAAGGCCGACCTTCAGATATGTCCTGCCTATCTCGTACAGCGCCTCCGCGTTTACCGTATCCACATCCAGCACCTTTTTAAAACTCCTTATGGCGCCCTCATAGTCCCCTTTATCTCTCAACTTCATCCCTACATCCATGTAAATACCTTTGGCGTCCGCGGGATTTAGCTGCAACATCTTGTTGTAGCCATTTACAAGCGAATCCATAAACATCTTCCCTTTTATTGATACAGTTCTCAGAAAAACCTTCAAGTCCCCTGTATCCACATTAATCCCCATACATTAAACCTCCTCAGGTAGCTTCATATTATTGAATGTCCTAAAATTATCAACACAATCCACACGTAAAACATCAACTGCTGCGAATGTACCAGTTTCATCTCCCTGTAATACCTGTACGGCCACTTAAAATACATCATACCACCCACAACCGAAAGCCAGACCGTTACTAAAAATGACATTTGAAGTATGACATTCCTCTCGTCGGCATAGTGGCCGTGAAAAAGCGTAACCCATAGACCAAGCAGGTTAAGCAATATATGCCACCTCAGGTAGCCCTGAAAGAACTGCGCTATCTCCTTAGTCTGGCCAAGAAGCTGCCTTGCTATTACCTTTGCCGGATAGTACGCGTTGGCCACAATAAACAGGACTGCCGCAATCGTTCCCAAAAAATCTAACCTCGGCATCAGTTCCAAAACCTCCACTTTTCAATCGGATACGCCCTCACAAACACAGCGTCAAGGCCCTCTATCTTGTTGAGTATTATCGCCTTTACCTGCTCTACCATCGTATGGGTCTCTAAGACTGTAAAGGTGCGAGCTACCTCTATGTCTATGTCAACGCTGCACTTCTGCCCCATGCAACGTGAGCGTATCGCCCGCACACCTTCGATTCCCCTTACCCTTTGGCAGATGTTTTTTATATCCTCAAGCGTGTCCCTGTCCATTGATATGTCAATCAGGCCGTGTACGCCCTTCATAAACATCTCCACTCCTATATGAAACACAAATATGGACACGACCACCGCCGCCACTGTATCCGAGTATATGAAGCCGAGCTTAGTGCCTATCAGGCCAAGGAGCACCGCCACGCTGGTAAGGCTGTCGGCCTTACTCTCCGCCGCGTCGGCAAGCATCGCCGGGCTGTTAAGCTGCGTCCCAGCGCATGTGTTTGACGTGTACATGAGATAGCTATAAAATAACGATATAACAGTCGCCAGAAGGGCGGCGTTGCCCGGTATGGCGTGTGAGCCGTCTCTAAAGCTGTGCAGGGCGTCAATCAATATTAAGGTCGCACATAAGAATATGAAAAGGGCTGCCGAGATAGTGCTTATATATTCCACTTTGCCGTGCCCATACGGGTGGCCGGCGTCTTTGGGCTTGCCAGATATCCGCAGCGCTATGAGTACAAACAACGACGACACCCCATCGGCTATGGAGTGAACCCCGTCGGCCATCAACCCTTTACTGCCTGTAAGGCCGCCCACGACGAACTTAAAAATAGAGATGGTAAAATTCCCTATCGCACTCAGTATCGGCGACCACTTGCCGCATCTCGTACACTCAGGATATTTCATTTGTCTCCCTTGTCAAACATATTTGTAAAATCGAGCCTTGCAACCACCGGCACAATGTCCGCCCCCTTGTCCGCAGTGTTGAACTGTGCCTTCTTAAACCCGTGAGTCCATGCGGCAAGATTATACGGAAACAGCCGTAAAAAAGTATTGTACTCCGCAACGGCGTCATTATAGTGCAGCCGCGCAAGCACCACGCCCTGTTCGGCCTTGCAGATGGTCTGCATGAAATATAGGTAGGGACCCTTGGCCTTCAGGTTTGGCGAGGCCTCGGCAAGGGCCTTAAGCCTGCCTATGAGGTCGGCCACCTCGTCCTGCATTTGCCTGGTTTCAGCAACGTTGATACCGGCCCCGGCCCTGATTGCCCCGCTTAATTCTATGAGAAGGTCAAAGAGCCTCTTCTCCGTCTCCAGATACGTGTCCACGGCAAAGGCGGCCTTTTTGTATATATTCTTTCGCTTTTGCAGTTCAATTTCAAGCTGCCCGTGCGATATGTGCAAAAAGTGCTCCTCGTCAATTAATCTGTTATACAGAAATATGTCCGAGACAATCCTTACCACCAGCAACGCACCGGCGGCGTATAGCAGGTATCTTAGTCCTTTATTATTCACTCTCATACCGGCCCAGTTCGTCGTCATCTACCCACGTGCTGAAGTATTTTCTTGCCTGATTCCCTATCATCATAGTGGTTGCCACATTTACCGATATGCCAAGCGGGATACCCAACAGGGGTATAAACCTGTACCATTTGCTCAAAAGCCGGGGAACAAGTTTCTCAGCCACCTCGGCGGTTGCCCTTGCCAGTCCGGTCTTTATGTAATCGGAGGCAAGCGCGTCCACGGTCTTTCTCAACACGCCGGCCGTTGCCGCCTTTGCCGCCGCCGCCGAACCAGAAAATCCCACTAACGCCAGCGCCGCCGCCTTCAGCTCATCATCATCCATATGAACATCATACGCCACCGACAAGGCATAGCACAGCTCTATCTGCATCCTTAACACGAGGGCAAGGTCAACGGCACCACCTATCACCACCGTACCAAACGACCCCACTACTGGAAGCGTCGCCGGCACCGACGTCAGGCCGCCTATGCCGCCCGCCTTTATGGCCGCGTTCCTAATCAGCTTGCTGCCAATGGCGTAGGCTATGTACTTGTGCGGCTTTGTGCCACCGTGGGCTAAATCGTACTCGTTTATCATCTCTTTGACCTCCTGCCTGATAGTCGGCAGGTACGTCCCCGATACGGTCAGTATCTTATCAAACCAATCTATATGTTCCATTTAGCTACTAACCTCCACAGTTATGACATGTACGGCTCTATGGCCAGATTAATTCCCGCAATATTATCAACGCGCTTCATAAGCGTCTCCTCCACCTGGCGGCCTATCATATAGCCGTTGTCAAGCGTCCTGGCGTGGTCAACCTTTATCACTATCTCCACCCATATACCCTGCCCTACCTTCCTCGCGTTTATCGAGGCTACACGTTTAACCCCGGGGACAAGCATTGCAAAGTGGTTCATCTGCCGTATGACAGACGGGCTTATGGAGGAATCCATTATCCCCTTCAGCGAATCATTGAGCATCGAGGCGCTCAGTCTTATAAGGTCAAGCGTCTCTATGACGGCAACCAGCGGGTCGGCAAAGTAAAACCCAAACCTTGTGAGCACTATTGCCCCGGCCACAAAGGCAGAGGACACGGCGTCTGAGTGATTGTGTTTGGCGTTGGCAAGCATTGCCGGGCTGCCACGGCGCTGCCCCACACAGTGCAGATATGATGACAGCTTATAATTGGCGATAACCGACACAATAGCCGCCCAGAAGGCTATGAACTTAGGCGGTTTTACCGTGCC
>JADFYL010000035.1 GCA_015233045.1 Nitrospirota bacterium
TTTAACGGCCTTTTTATGACTAAGTCAAGGATTTTTCTTAGTCAAAGCGTCAAAAGTCTGACACTGTAAAGCCTTCCCGCAGAGTCGATTGGCTGATATAGTCTGACATATTTTCTTATATTTCCGTTGCGATGATGTTAAATGCGGCTATGCTTGTCTTCCCAGTTGCGCTTGTATGGATGTCCTGCAGCACCTTTACCGTTATCTCTTCTTTTTGCATGTTTTCAAGGATTGCTAGTGGATCAGATATGCCCAATGATTTGAATGTGTACATCCCTTCAGGAACTTCCTGACCTTCTAATACTATCAGCCTTCCTGTCCTTTTATACTTATCATAGCGGTAGATGTCACATCTTATAGTCAAAACCTCATCCGATAGTTTAGTCGTCGACGCGAACAGCCTTCGATCGTCTTCTGTAAGCTCTATGCCGTCTCCGTTTTTATCAACAGCCGTTATTGTGTCAATTCTCTCAGGAATTACTAATGACGAAAGCCTGTTGAGATTCCCCTCTGCTGTATTGATAAAGTTAAAGACAGGGTTGCTTATATTTATCGTGCCGGTATTATTAGCAAATAGGAAAATATTGTTATTCCCATCATTATCTATCATCGGCGTTATTCCCTTCTCCTTGAATTTGAACACCAGCTTAAAGAAATCATAACCATATTTTACTAGTTTCCACAAGTCCCTTGGGCTTTCTGCCGATCAGTTTCTCTAAATCAATTTATTTTTTTCGTCTTTCGGCCATTTCAATCTTTTTTACTGCATCTATATATAAAGTACCTCCGACATCAATCCATTCGGTTGAATTTTTGTCAATGCCATCCAAAATCATTACTGCTTTCCGATAGTTCTTTTCCCCCATAGCCTCTATTGCCATATCTATTCGTTTTTGGTTTTCCGAAAATCCCACTATAGATGTGGTTGTGGTGGTCATTATGGGTGTAGGTGTGAACGATTGCTTTATCGAGGAATCAGGTTTCTTCGATTGTGATTGTGCAACAATAATAGCTGTGATTAGAAATACTAATATTATCAATAGAATTCCGGCCTTATTGCTTGTACTACTTGAAGCTGTGCCTCCACAACTAATACATCTCTTGGGATAAAACGGCAATGCAAGCAGCCAAAACCCCGCAGTCAATAGCAACGCGATAATAGTGCCGACCCCTAATGACCTCTTAAATCCTCTTTGCTGGCCACAATTCATACATAGCCTAAAATCCATAACTCCTACACTCCTTACCCCCCATAGTTTTACTCAACACCCTGTCTAACACTAACAAAAACAATTATATGTTGTCAACATTTTTGTGGTTATGTATCAAGATATTTTATTATGATTAAGACCGTAACTGATAGTTATAAATACATATTACAATATTATGTTACGTAAAGGTAACATCGGTGGGCTACGCTAAATTGTCTTTAGCCCCAATGCTATCATCTTGGCCTTCAACTCCTGCGGATTGCTTTTTTAAGAGCCAGTCCTTAAACTGTGGAAATGTAAGGGGAAATTGTACTTTTAACCATGCCCGTTCGTCTTCAGAAGCACTTTTCCAAAACTCGTCTATCCATTCTTTGATCGTTTCTTTGGGGATGTCCTTTATGTCAACGGGGTCGTCTTCGGGGCTTTTTTTTAAAGTTATGGTCTTGGATATGGATTCACCTTTGTCGTTATATATGCTACCAACACCGGTGAATAACCACAATGGACTTATGTCGAGTTCGACAAGTATTCTCGCCAATATCTCAGCAGATGGGATTACTTCACCCCTCTCATACCTGCTTATTGTTTGAACATGAACACCAAGAATCTTGGCGAGTTTAGCCTGAGAATAACCAAGCGCCTCTCGTAATTCCTTAATTTGTTTAGCATAAGATAAAATAATCATGCGTGATGATTTCCTCTTGACAAGTATAAGCATGTATGCTTATACTATACCTATGGCAACACCAAAGGACATAAAAAAGCTGATGATTGACTTGGAGATTACGGGCGGAGAGATAGCACGACGCATCGGCGTAACACGTACCGCGGTGAACAGGACTATCCAGTACCACCTCAAGTCCGAGCGCGTGCGCAAGGGTATTGCTGAGTGTCTTGCCATGCCGTATGACCTCCTGTGGGGTGTTAACCCCGCCTCTAACTGTACTGATAATAGTTTAGCCGATTCCGGGTGGCGTGTCAATGACTAAGTTGAAAAATGATTTTTCGGAAGGCAACACCCCGTCCATCGAGGGCGGGATAATTAATAGAAAGGAACACCAAGACGTAAGGAGGTCAGTATGGCGAAGATAATAGTATATAGGGATGCTAACGGATTACTTTTCCAATGCGCTAATTCTGATACAAACCGTAGGGTATTTGGGATAACTGAAGAGATGATTGTGTGCTATCGCGATGAGCCGATACCACACTCACCCGCACAAAGTTAATAGGGCAACAACCCGTCCATCAAGGTACGGGATAATTCAATAGTAAGGAGATATAACATGGCAGGAGACACAGAAAACACCACCACCGAAGCCCCTGAAGACACAACCGGAGCAGGAGAATTGCCAGCCGCAGACGCCGTAACAGCCGAAACACCGGCCGATGACGCTAAAGACGCCGCCGATGAGCCGCAAGATGTTGAAGACGCAGGCGACGATACCGTAGGGGATTGATGAACGGTGCAACAACAATCACGGGCGGTCTGGTTTCAGGCCGCCTCATAAAAATAATTATGAGAGAAAGAAGAGAAATAAATGACTAAAGAAACCGCAAATACAACGATGCCGCTGTTTGCATGGCTCGAAGAGCAGCAAAGACGCGAGACCTTCGGCGTCCCCAAGGGCAGCCTTGACGTTGATAAAGAGCTGAAGGCAGCCATCGCTGATGACATCAAGCATGCTGTCAACGAAAGGGGCCGTGAATTATCACGCGCCGCTGTCGCCGCGCGAATGACCGACCTCACGGGCGATGAGATTACGCTGTCAAACCTGAATAACTGGACGGCCGTAAGCCATCCTCATTCGATGCCGTCGAAATACCTGGCGGCCTTTGTCGTTGCCACAAACCAAAGACGGGCAATCGAGACTATAAGTCGCAAATGCGGCCTGTTTGCCCTGCCGGGTGAGGAAGCTCTGAGGGCGGCATGGCAACGGCTTGACGAAAAAGAGAAAGAAATCAGGGCAGAGAAAAACAAGCATTTAACATTACTTAAAGTTGTGGTGGATAAAGAATGATTTATGCGCATGTGCGCAGACAACATAATAGCTTATGTAGTTTATGTAAGCGAACAATATAAGACTTATAGTTTTATGCGCACATGCGCAGGAGGATAGTATGAAATCTGGCAAAGATGAGATAGTAACCATAGAAGGCATGATGTCACCCTATGGACTGAACCAACCCTACGATTTGACCCTACGAATCCAACAAGGCAAGTGGCTGTTACAACAAGAAATACAAGTGCATTTTCCATTAGGTTGTATATTACTTGAAATTAAAGAGAAGGAAACTAATAGGCAGTTTATAGAAATATTGAACAACGAATTCGGCGGCATGTCCGAAAGGGTTGCCTACCAATATATGGCCTTTGCCAAAAAATGTACAGAGCTTCCAAAACTCAAGCAATTTGCCGAATCAAATTGGTCAAAAGCCAGAATGCTTCTTTATAACTGTTCGGAGGAATCCCTCAAGGAAATCGAGGAAAAAGGCATAAACGGCAAAGTGCTTGAGGAATATGACGGCTGTACTGTTAAGGAATTCAAAGCGCTTATTGATAAACTTAAGAAACGCGGCGATAATCCTGAAGCACAGGGTCTCAAAGTTGAAAATGATATGCTCAAACAGGCCATCGAAGGCTATAAACTCATGGTTCCTAACGGCCCTGACGCCTCTTGGGCCTCTAATATGCTTCAGGAAATCGAGAATACATTCGTCCACCTCGATAATTACCTGTCATCGATAGCCTTTGACGCGCGTATTATCGGCGATGATAACCTACAAGCCCATGTTGTGGGCCTGCACGCCCGTATGATGGACAGGTTTTATCGATTTGAGCAGCGCTGGGAAGATTATACGGGGCAAAAGATAGAACAGTGACAAATACAGAAATTATAGAAATCACAAAGCGGCAAAAGCCGGTCTCTCGGGCCGGTGGTAGTGCGCGTGTGACCAGGCGGGAGTTGCCAGCTCCCGCCGCCTCCTCTAATTGCAATAGCCCTGGGGCCCGTCAAATCGCGCTCGCCCGCTTTGATTTACTCACGACATGGCAAAAATACAGGGCAGAGGCCAAAGGCGGCCGCAGCGATGCAGATATAAAATTTCTTGCCATATATTCGTCAGGCTTAATCCTGCCCCACGTTAAAGAGATAATTGGCAAGGTCAGCCTTCGTACACTCTACGGCTGGGCAAAACTTCTGAATGACAGCGTAAACTCCGGTGATTGGCAAAATCTGCTGCCGGGCTGGTCATATGGCGAAGGCGAACCTGGGCTTACGCCGGACGAAAAAGCGGTATTTCAGCGGCAGCTCCTGCATTCAGGGAAAATCAACATCGGTACGGCAACCAATATTACAAAATATTATCTAAATGATAAAGGCGTTTCGTCGCCGTCAGCGCCTATAAAATTCCGGCGCTGGGCTGAATGGTTTAAAAAGAATAATTATGACATCTGGGTGCTTTCCCGCGAGGGCGAAAAGGCGTTGAAAGACAAGGTTGAGAGATATATCATTCGCGATGTCTCTGTGCTTGAGGTCGGCGACGTCTTTATAGCCGACGGTCACACGCTTAACTTTCAGGTCATACACCCGTTTACCGGCAAGCCATGCAGGGCAACGCTGGTCGGCTATCTCGACTGGAAATCATATGACCTCGTGGGCTATGAGATCATGTGTGAGGAAAATACACAGTGTATCGCCTCGGCGATGAGAAACGCGATAATACGG
Source organism: Nitrospirota bacterium (assembly GCA_015233045.1). Lineage (GTDB taxonomy): Bacteria > Nitrospirota > Thermodesulfovibrionia > Thermodesulfovibrionales > Magnetobacteriaceae > Magnetominusculus. The sequence continues at coordinate 4,940 of JADFYL010000035.1, forward strand.
TTTGGCCGTACTCCGAAGGTCTCATATCAGGACAACGGCAAGGCCTTTCGGGCAAGGTTTTTCAACGGTACTCAGGACTTCAATGAGTCCGGTCTAACGGGTTTGTTTCAGCGTCTGACTATCAAGCCGGTTTACGCGCAGCCATATAATGCAAGGGCCAAGCTGATCGAGCGGTTTTTCAGGGAATTTACTGACTCGTTTGAGAAGCTCACGCCAAGCTACATCGGTAATTCAATAGCGAATAAACCAGCGCACATGCTGCGTAACGAGAAGTTTCACAAGGCCTTGCACAAAGGCTACGTACCGACAATAGATGAGGCCGTCCAGATGATAGAATCATGGCTCAAGTATCACCGCGCCAAACCCTGCCCGCACGTCAAGGGCAAGACGATAGGCGAGGTATTCAACTCTGGCCGCGGCATGGGCGTCAACCTAGCCGACCTCGACGACCTGATGATGGACTCAGTAATCAGGCAAATCGGCCGGCAAGGAATCAGATTTTTGAATGCCGATTACTACAATGAAGAGCTGTATAGACTGGCGAAAAAAGCAATCGTAAGATACAGCTTAAGCGACCTTAGCTACGTTAAGGTTTATGATCTGGATGGCACATATCTCGGCATAGCACAGCGGTATGACTTAATACATCCAATGGCGGCCGCACTTGGAGACGCCAAGGACATGGAAGAGTTGAAATTCCGCCTTGCCCAACAGCGCAGCCTTAGTAAGGCAACGCGTCAAGGCGTCCGCGGGATTATATCCGGCGGCAAGGATATTAAGCCCGGCTGGGACGGTGGGATAGCCAATCGCACAGCAATATCATATCAGCCTGTTAAGCAGCTTGGCGATTTCGGTGACAGAGCTATTCCTGAAGAGGCTGTCATGGCGGAGGATTATCTTACCGACACTACGGAGACATCAGTGGCTCCGTCTGTGAGGCTAGACTTTGACGAGGCTCACGAACGGTATTCATGGCACCTGAAATATGGATTCCAAACCGAAGAAGACATGATATTCAGGAAGGATTTTGAGAGTTCGGATACTTACGATATGTTGTTTAGGTATTTCCAGAGGCAAGGATAAAAGGAGGCTCTGATGACAGATGAGGAAAAATTAAAAGCTGACCTTGATAGATACAAACCCTGGCCAGAAATGTTTTATTTACCAAAAACCAAAAAGGTGAGGCTAACAATCTTTTGCAATTTCTGGGCGTTTGATAGGATTCAGGCCAATCTACTTGGAGACGACCAAAATCCTATCGACTTCTCAATACCGTATCATGTATTACATGACATGGAAATTGAAGTGCCGCCTGATGCCTGTATGCTTACGGTGAGGATTGAGGATGTTAAAACCTAAAAGGACAATTTTTAAGATTACGGATCGTATTCTGGCAATCGGAAAAGTTTGTGCAATGAAGAATGTTGTTTGCAGACTTTACAGCCTGACCATAGTTTTCCGGTCTTGTGCTTATAAGACTTTTGGGTTCAAAAGTTATTGTTACGGTTTTATTGATAACATCGCAGTGTACGGATTTTGTTTTCATGGTACCGCCTCCTGTGGTTTAGTTCATGGCTTGGTAACCAAATTATACCACACGGGGGCGGGAATTTTAGAAATCACAGGTTAGAAAAGGAAAGGGCTGCCCCGTAAGCAGCCCCATCACAATCGTAAAGCTGAGGGAGTATACCAAATGCGAAAAGTTTTTGCAAGGACGAAAAACGTAATGGACTTCACGGCCGCAATGTCCCGCCTTCACTCAAGACAAACAGGAATCCCCGGCATGGCGCTGGTCTATGGTGAGCCGGGACTTGGCAAGACACAGACAATTATGTGGTGGATAGGCCAGAACGACGGCGTCTTTATCAGGACAAAAAAACTAATGACCGGCCGGTGGCTGCTTGAGGATATCGTTGCAGAGCTGGGGCAGTCTCCAGCGAACCGCATATCTGACTTATTCCGCCAGTGCATAGATATGCTCATGGACAGGCCGCGAACAATATTTGTTGACGAGGTTGACTATCTCGCACATGACAGCCGCGTAATCGAGACCCTGCGGGACATCCACGACCAGACTAATATACCCTTAATCTTTATCGGCATGGGTGAGGCCCGTAAAAAGATGGAGAAATACAAACATCTATACGACAGGTTTTCGGTGGTCTTGGAGTTTACACCGCTTTCCCGTGAGGATGTCTCAGGCATAATCGAGCAAATGTGCGAGGTCAGGGTTAACGCGGAGGCCGCGGCTTATGTCCACAAAGACGCAAACCGGTTTCGCAAGTTAATACTCTGGATATACAGAATGGAAGGTTACGCCAAGAATAACTCGAAAAAAGAAATTGACCTAAATGATGTACAAGCAATATTCAAAAAGGTTGAAAAACGTGAAAAATAATCAGCGAAAAAACACCGCTCGCCAGCGCGTCTGGCGAATCATGCGGATAGGGAAGCTGTTCACAGTGAATGAAATAACCATTATGGCAGAGGCCGGACGTGGCAATATCAAACACTGGCTCTACTGTCTTGAGCAGGCCGGATATATCAGAAAAGTTGGGACAAGAAAATCTGATTCGGGAATAGGAAAGGAAAATGTCTATCGGCTCATAAAAAATACGGGGCTGGAAGCGCCTATCCAAAAAGATATGGGCTTTTTGTATGACCCGAACACGAAGGAATACTGGGCAAAAGATGAGTCGAGACTGCCAACACCCGAAGCTGAAGAGATAGAAAAAGACGAAGTCCCATACATGAATCTCAAAGTCAATAGTATTGAAGAGTTAAAGAAAAAATGGAAGCGCCCCGGAGGTAAAAATGCCTGATATGTGGAAAGAGATATTACGCCGCGAGGTGGCGGAGAAAGGCTCAAGGGCGGTTGGGATAGAGCTGGGGTATTCGCGGTCGGTCATTGACCTCGTGTTGCGCGGCACGTATAACGGGAATCTCGCTAACGTTGAGGCGCGTGTCATGAGCATATACGGCAACAACGGGCAGGTTATCTGTCCGATCAAAGGCGCTATCTCTCCGGCCAAGTGTATTGAGACATGGCAAATGGCTAAGGCCATCGGTATGAAGGCAAGCAACCCGGAAACTCTCAGGCTCTACAAGGCCTGCGAAAAATGCTTGATTAGAAATTAGTAAAGGAGGGTAAGTATGGCAACGTTCAGCAAAGGCAACAAAATTAGACGGGAACGTGGTATCGGACAACGAACGTTCGTGGCATTAATTGACGATGGTATTACCACACAGAGATACACCACTCGCGATTATAGTCGGACCTATGGTACACCACATAGGAAAATCACGATTGAGGAGTTCGTATCCGAGCTACACCAGATTGGCTATGAAATACGCACATGTGGAGGTGGAACGTGGCAAAAGCATGTAGCATGGCCTGTAAAAAAGGCTCATTCGACGAAACAAAAATAACCGCCGGACAGATTAAGAAGATTAAGACACTTCAGCACCGCGTCGGGGTCGATGACGCCGTATATGAGTGGTTGGTAAAGGAATACAGCGGCGGCAGGACGAGTTCCTGCACTGGTATGGATTACGCCGAGGCAGGGCGGTTGATAGATCACCTTGAAAGGCTGGCGCTGGATCTGACAAAAACGTGGGAAAAGAGGCATTCAACCTGCAGTAAATATGAGTGTCTCGGCAAGCGTGGCGACGATATGGCCACACCGGCGCAACTGCGCATGATTGAGTGCATGTGGAAGGAACGTAGTTATGTGGCGTCGAAAGACAAGGAAAAGATGTTGCGGCGTTTTCTTGGGCGCTTTGGAGTATCGGACATACTCTTTTTGACAAAGGAGGATATCCGAAAGGTGAAGAAAGCCCTTGATCATATGCCAGTACTAACGGCGGTATCGGCCACAAGGAGGAGGAAACAATATGCTCTGCGTGTACAGGCATGAAAGGGACATCGGCACATTTGAATGTTTACGGGCGGACAGATGGAAACAGGAATGCGGTGGTTTACAATCCTTAAAATGCGAGTTAACAAGCCTTTTAAAGGCCTATAAAAAGGGGTTGCTGCCCCTATGGAGGTGTCTAAATGGAAACTGTCACAGAATTCGACCCCATAAAGTCATATGAGAAGGAGTTTTTCGAGATGTTTGACGAGCTTGTCGCCGAGGCTGCCGAACTGTCAGAGGATGCACAATCCGAAGAGCATAAGAAGGCCTGGGCCATGATAACGTTAAAACTTTTGGCACTACTGGATATGGCGGTAAAAATCGGGTATAAGCTGGAGGGTATAGGAGGTCTGGATGACACTCGGAGAAATTGAAAGGCTGACAAAGGAGTATGCTGATGCCTGGAAGTTGCTGAAGGGAAAAATAGAAGACCTTGAACTGGAAAAAGAGGCCGCGGTAAGAAGACACATAAACGGCATTAAAAATGCCGTAAACAAGGCAAAAGACAAGATGGGTACACTGGAGGCGGCAATATTGTCTGCGCCGGAGTTGTTTGAAAAACCTCGCACAATAACGATGTATGGGGTAAAGGTTGGACTCAAAAAGGGGAAAGGGAAGCTCGAAATCGACGACGATAATAAAACAATTGCTCTGATCAAGAAGCATATGTCTGACCAGGCGGAGGTATTGATTATCGTAAAAGAGACGCCGTCTAAGGACGCGCTCCAGCATTTGAGCGCCATTGAATTAAAGAGAATCGGCGCAAGGATAACAGATACGACCGACGAGGTTGTAGTGAAAACGACTGACACAGACATTGAAAAACTTGTCGAAGCATTCATGAGAGAAGACAAGGTGGCGGCATAGGGAAGCATTGAGTGGACTGGCTGAATGACATCGAATATGAAGACCTGCTATTCGGGGACGTCAAACTCATATTCGATTTCTGCGGACTTGAGGTATTGAAATCGCTCTGGGAGAACCTGTCAGGGATGACACTGTATCTCTCAGAGCGCAGCCTTAATGAAATGAAAAAACGCTATATATTAAAAAAGAAAAGAGAGCCTGGTTTTAACGTAAAACAGATTGCCCTAAAGCTGGGAGTTACTGAGGGGTTTGTTTATGGGGTATTGCGTAGTGATGACATAGACGAAAGGCAGGGCAAATTATTTTGAACCTTACAACAGGACATATATGTTGCGGGGCCGGTGGTGATATCTTGGGCGCTAAACTTGCTGGAGCAAGGCCGCAGTGGGGATTTGACCTAAACGCTGCGGCCGTACACACTGCACAGGCGAATCATCCCGACGTATTGATACATCATGCAGATATGCGAAGCATCCAATCTCACGAATTAAGCCCTGTAGACATGATTATCTGCGGGATACCATGCCAGCCATTTACGCCAATCGGCAAGCGGCAGAAGGAACTCGACACCAGGGACATTACGCTTCCGCTAATCGAACAAATAATTGGTCTCAAGCCCAAATATCTGCTATTTGAAAACGTCCGTGAATACAGGAGCAGTGAAAGTTTCCAAGCATTGAACGAAGGCTTATCAATGTACGATATAAATTGGCAGGTTATTAATTATGCGGATTACGGCATCCCTCAGAGGCGGCTGCGGTTATTTGGCTTAGGCAAATTAAAGTGTGGGATCGAGTTGCAACATCCTAAGCCGACGCACACGGAATCGCCGGACATTTTTATCCGGCTGTCCCCGTGGGTTAATTTCGGCAATATCAGAGACGGTGCCGATATGCGGCCTATGAGCGCCAAAGCCATAAACGGTGTTTTTTCCAGACGATTTGACAAGCAAGAGAGTCATAAATTTTTCAGTTTCCAGCTTGTTGAAGACACTAAGCTATGTCCAACAATATTAGGGTCTATGTGTTCTGGTTCGGGATGTCATACCAACATAGTAATCGTCTATGATGCTGGACGGTTGAGGCATCTGTCGTTCCTTGAGGCACGGAGGGCACAAGGATTTCCCGCCGATTATATGTTTTGCGGCAATAATAAGGCCAACTGGTTGATGGTGGCAAACGCGATACCGCCAAGTATTGCCAAAATATACATAGAGAGTATAGCACAGATAAATAATGGATATTGAAGAATATAAATTAGAAGACCTGCCAAACGAGGATCTCCGTCTCGTTGCTGAAAAATGTGGTCTTGAGACGGCGGTTAAGCTGCTAACATTTATGCCAGGGCGAACGATACATATACTTGTCACATCAGACGGCGTTAAGCCGGGTGATCTATTACTCTTATGGAATGAATATGCGGCAAAGGCTGGCCTATGTTTTGCGAATAAGATGACAGCACCCCGTATGCGCAATTGCCGTGCCCGCCTGAGAGAGCGCAGACTTGACGAATGGGAAGAGGTATTCAAAAAAATAGTCGCAAACCCTTTTCTGACAGGCAATAATAAAGACGGCTGGCGGGCGACATTTGATTGGATTATAAAAAACGATAACAATTCACAGAAGGTGTTGGATGGTTTTTACGACAGAAAAAAAACTGGCCATGCAATAGGGAGTGTATATGACAAATACAGAAAATAAATGCAAATACGGGCTATGCGACGGCAGCGGCTGGGTGTGGGAGAAGCCTGTGGGCGGCCGTGAATATCCCCAATATTGTAAATGCCACATTGAGTCAGTAAAACGAAAACGATTTGAGAAGTTATTAAAAGAATTGCAAATCAACGACATGAGACATATGACATTTGAAAGTTATAAGCCGCAGCACCAGACACAGTGGCGGGCATACGAGCAAATCCACGCCGCTCACAAGGGATATTACCTGTTCGGCCCGATCGGAGTCGGCAAGACGCACCTCATGGCGGCAACGGTCATCAGGGCAATAGGAAAAGAGATAGTATCAGTCATAATCACAGTCCCAAAGCTGCTGGATACCCTCCGGCGCTATGGAGAAAAGGACACGGTAGCAATAGAGGCGTTGGCGTACGAGGCGGATTACCTTGCCCTTGATGATATGGGCAAGCACAAGGTTACAGGCTGGACAGAGGAGCGGCTGTTTATGCTCATAGACGAACGATATAAAAGATTCGTATCGCGCAAAATCCACACAAGCGTATCATCAAACCTGCCGCCGGAGCAGCTCTCAAACACGATAGACCCTGCAATAGTTGATAGAATTCGGGGGATGTGCGCGGAGGTGTTTATTGATGGGAAGTCATATAGGATACGGCAATAGGAGGTACTAATGATTCGAGAGCGGGTAGAAAAGGAGTGGGAGCCTGGGGTATTATTTTATAAAGAAAGCAAATATACTTCTGAACCCGTAGCAGGAGAACCAATAGGAATAAAGATAGGGAATATGCGTTTAGTTAGAGATTTAAGGAATACGAAGAAGTTCCTATCATATGAAAGCGATGTCACGAGCATCTGGCAGTCAACATGGCATGGTGGTGGTTATTATGGTGTGTTTGTATATAATGGCGTGAGGAATATAACAGAAAAAGGGTTTAATGAATTGCTAAGGTCAGAATAAGTGGGTGTTACGACGGGCAGTATTATAACGACTCATACTTCTCAATAGCCGCTATAATTTTCTGAACTTCCTTATCTGTCAACCCAAGAAACGGCCTTGCGGCTATATTCATATTTCTTGAAAATGCCTTCACGTTGGCGGTACCGCTTATTTTTTTACTTTTGAGTGTCTTGCCTGATTTTCCTTTGCTGGTAAATATTTTTCGTTCATGGGCCTTGACGGAGACCGTTCCTTTGAAGCCGAACTGATGTACCGCGGCGTATTTTTTGTTTGTACCGACGGCGGCATAGTTCCTGCCGCTTTCAGGTTGAATGCTGGATATGAGACCGCCTGTAACTTGTAATATCAGTCCGTTATGGCCTTTTTTAGCGCGAGCGGCAAGGGTGGAGGGCTTTAAGGCTACCCATTTCGGACGGCCCTCTTGTGCAAAGTTTTCCTCAACCGAGGCCTTCATAATACCGGCAATTTGAGCCATCAGAGGTGATAAGTCGGACATCCGGCGCTGGAGCGCCTGAAGTTTAGCAATTATAGTTTCGTTTGTTATTTCAATTCGTATCATTAATACAGTTTGGCTATATCTTTAGAATACTGGCTTAGGTCGGGCTGCCACGCCTCTTTCCCCGGATTATAATCCCAGCCATAGTCCGGCTGCATTTGCCTGTATGGAGAGTTTGACGACTCGACCTTGAGACCCTTATCCTTCATGTCCTGTGCATCAAGGGCGCGCACGCGGCAGCGGCAACGAAAACCGTTTGGCGGGTAATGCGTATTCCAGAAGGGGTCGTCATAACGAAATACCTTGCCGTTGAGTGCGGCGTGGGAAGGGCGTGTCCTGCTGTCCATTACCGCTACGTACTGCCAGTACGGACGGTTGTCAACATCGGCCATCATGCCCTTATAACGTCCGGCCATGTATGCGGTCTGCAGATTGGTACGGTATATGATCTCAAGCCGACGCGGTGAGCCAAGCTGCACGGTCTTAATGCCGTCTTCAGTGCCTATTTCTTGTTTGCCCCACCAGCCCTTGGCCTTTAACAGCGGCTCAAGTTCGTCCTGAAATTCTTTGAGGGTAATGCCATCGGTAATTGCCTTTTCAACCATGTCGTGAATGTCTTGCAGGACATCCATGCGCAAGACCTTAGCAACGCTAAATGCCCGTGTGTGCGCCTCACGAAGGGCTTCGTTCCAATCCCACGTGATCTTATAGCCCTTCTGTTCGAAGTACGCGACGGCCGCTTTCGGTGTTAGGCCGATTGCGTAGGATAGGTCTATATTATCAGGATTTGGCATTGAGGCGGCCCCACATATCGGCAATGAAATACGCCTGTGTGAGCATATTAGTCAGCCCATCTGTGTCCATTAAAGGAAACATCGACGCAAGGGCGTTGAGAATATCATTGTAAGAGGCTTTTTGGTTAACCATCTCAATAATCGGCTTTAACACGCCGTCTGCCAGCGACTGTAACTCTGCCGGTGATATGTTGATATTATCAATTGCCGTCTGATCAGGGAAAGTATTAGAGGCTGCCTGTGCGAACATGGCTGGTGGCGCTGCATTCGGTGTCGGCGCTGGTGCCGTCCCAGCCTGTATATCTTCGTCCTCAAGGCCGTAGTTCTTTTGGTAATACTTTTTCGTGAGTTGAAGCCCTGACAGCGTCATCGAGGCGGTGAGATTTTTGTCTCTTTCGGCCAGGGACTGGTCGACATCCTCTTCTGCCCACAATGTGAATTCGGGGATGTCTTTGCTTGAGAAATTTATCTCGATAATCCACTTTATCAGGGTGTTAAACGCCTTTATCACAAGTCTTTTGTCAGCCATTACAATATCGCCGCGGACTTCCATATGCGTCTGCGAGGCGCTGTAGCTGCCCGTACTGCCCATCTCCGTGGTCAGCGTCTGTCCCAAGATTGCCTTTGAGATTTCGTCGTTGAGGAATTTGATTAAATCGACATAAAGAGTTGACGACGCCCCGCCTTTTACAAGGCCGCTCTGAATATCCACAGACGAATCATCAGGAATGACCGCCACGGCGTCCTGAACCATCGCGTCAAGCATGTTGGCAAGCCTCTCGGTATCTTCTTTTGAAGTGCTTCGCGGCTGCTTGCCAATGATAAACGGCATACCGTACTTTTCCGCAAATACCGCCCAGAATTTAATGCTGCCCTTTTTGAATACCACAGGCCAGAAACAGCGCGACAGCTCCGGGAAACCATAAGGGTTTTCGTAGGTCGGTTCATGCTGGACGAGTATGAATTTTCTGTCGGGCAGTATAAAACCGTTGAAATTATCCCGCGTCCGCAGCATTAAATTATTCTCCATATCGAAAACGAACCAGTTCTGCGGCTTTCCCAGCACGTCTTCAGGCACAATAAACCCGTTTTCGTCCTGTGTCCAAATCACCTCAAGGGCTTGATAGCCAAACAATACGGCATTGAGGATTTCTGACATAATCCGCTCGACATCGAGATTTTTCAAGACGCCGTCAATGAATTTGGCCTGCCTGGACATCTTTGATTTGCCGTAATCTATGCCCCAAAGCAGAGATTTCACGCCGGACTTGCGGCTTTTGACACACGCGCCCACGTGGGCGTCAACCAGCAGCTCGTTATATGCGGTGATATTCTTTCCCTGGCGGAGTAATATCGGGTCGGGATTTGGCAGGTACATTGACCACGTATAAAAATCAATCGCCCCTCGCCGCGTGGCTATCTCTGGGAATATGGGCGGTAGTTGCGCCGATGCAAAATCAAATATCTCTTGTCCTTTTTCCTTTTTGCTTCTTTTCATTAGTCATATCCTCTAAAAAATTTCGTCGTTTCTCGTTTACGGCGCGTGGCCACGTTTATAGGGCCGCTTGAGGTGTCAGCGGCGGCGTATCGCGCAAGCGCACATGCCCAAAACCTGTCGGCATGGCCGCGCGCCTCAGATGCCGCTACGTCAAACCGGACTGCACCGGCGGTTGTCGTAACCTTTCTGACGGAGTGGAAGTCCTCGCGGCAATCAAAATCATCTGGTATATAAAACTGCCTGTCTTCCATGTCGTTGCGCATACCGTATGCCAAATCCTCTTTGATTTTGGCTGAAAAAGTAACCGCCTCAATGCGGTATTTCCCGAAGGCAAGCTGTGCCTCTTCAGCAAGCTGCATTCCAATACCGGTAGCGTCAATACACGCCCGCCGGAGCATGGGGTGCTTCAAAATCTCAAACAGGATTTTGCGCTGGAGGTGAAACGGCGTCTTCTCGATGACCTTAACCATGCGGGTGTATTTGATATTCTCGATTTTCTCAATGCACCATATAACAGTCAGGTCTTTCTTGCGCCCAATGTCCATGCCGACAAACAGGCCGTCCTTGATTTGCTCAAGCGGACTGATAACATCGGCGAGCGTGCATTTCTCAAGGATTTCATAGGTGAGAAACGCCGACGCCTCGTCCACGGCAATACAGCAGTATTCCTGCAGCCATGTGTTTTCGTCAAAGCAGCTTGCGCGCTGCTCAGTAAGCCACGCGTCACGCTCTTCCTGCGTGGTGGGTCTCTTATATATCTTATCAACAAGCCCCTGTTCAACGGCCGTCTGAATCGGAGTCGTGTGGAGAGACCACTTGAGTTGCTCCTTTTTTGTAGATTCAATAAACTTATAATACCGGCAATTCGTGCCGTTGTGGGTGCTCAAAATTCGCAGTGGATATCCCCATGTGATACACGGCTTTGCGGCCGCCCATAGTCTTTCCTGATCTTCGTGCCATGCAAACTCATCGAGGACAACCTTGCCGCCTTTGGAGCGAAATGCCTTGGGGTTGGAGCTGATCGCGTGGATTCTCGTGCCGTTGGCAAATTTTACAACAAATGCCTTTATATCTTTTTCGGAATCGAGAACGACCTGACCAAGATATTTCGCTGCCTTATCAAAGAGTTTAGCCCACTGTTCGCAATATAAAATATATTCCTTCGCCGCGGACTCGTCCGCCGACGAAAACCATACCGATGGGACCTTATCGGCGACACAATCGCGCACGTCCTCGTAGGACTGCATATATGTCGCGCCTATGCGCCTGGACTTTTCCCATATCTTAACGAGGCTGTTGTCCTTTAGCCACACGATCTGGTATGGCAGGAAATACTTGTTTTCTTTCATATGCCAAGGACTTGCGATTCAATCTCTTTGATAATATCGGCGGTCAGGCCGACCTTCTCTGTGGGTTCTTGCTTAGCGGCGGCGTCCTCATAATCTTTGACCTTAGTGATGTACGGCAGGAGTTTTCCTAATGTGTACATCTGGCTTTGATCAGGCTTGAGCTTGTTTGCCATATTCTCTTTTGCAGACAACATGAGAAGGCGGCAAAAGTCGTACAACTCCTCGTGGAAGGCCTGCTTGCTTTTCAGATAGGCAAGTCGTTTATCGTCCCACTTGCCCTCATCTTTCCAGAGCCGGACGGTTCTTTCGGCCAGGTTGAGTTTCTCTGCGATACCGGCGATGGTATATTGTTCAATTACAAAAAGCCGTTCGGCCTCTTCGAAGTATAGTTGTTTCTTGGCCATGAGTTAGTCTTCGCAGCCGAGAGCGGTTTTTACTTCTTTGATATTGCCTTCGAGCTTTTTGGCTTTTTTGACGTGGTCGTGGAGACGTGTCATTGCCTCAAGGGCAAGGTCGGTTTTTAGGGATGTAATCTCCTCATCAACTACGTGTGCGGGCAGATATATCCGTATCATATTTTTATCACCGGTGATGGCAATAAAAAGTCTTCTCAATTCCCTTTCGTATTCCGCCAGTTGGCCTTTTAAGCGCAGTATCTCATCGTTCATCTGTCGTCACCTCTGCGGTCAATCTTTCTACATGTTTCGATAGCCGAGATAATATGTCCCATCTGGAAGGTGTTTTCATTGATGGCCTTATTAGTGCCCTCCAGAGCGTTAAAGGTTTTCTCTGTGAGTTTGGCATGTTGATCTAATAGCTCCTTCATCTGCTGCGCATGATTTATTAGCAACCTCCAAATAACTAACGCCAGCACTCCAGACGGCCCCGAAACCTTAATTATTTCGATAACTGTTTCAATACTCATGATATCCCCTCCTTAATAGTTTTCTGTTCTTATCCTACTGACTATAAAAAAATAGTTCTACTGAACCGTTCAGTAGAAGTGTATCGGGGGAATTAATTATGCTCAAAATAAAACATCAAGGAGGTAGAGAAAGTGGACATAGAAGTCTTTAAAGCCGGCCTGCATACCGACAGCTCCGGTAACACAAAGGAATGGAAGGCAAGCGACCTTGATCACATTGTGGCAAGCTACAATCCGCAAAATCACGAGGCCCCTGTAGTTATCGGGCATCCGAAAGACAATTCCCCCGCCTACGGCTGGGTACACAGTATAAAGCGGGAAGGAAATGTGCTGATGGCATCGCTGAAGGACATCAACCCGGAATTTGCGGCTATGGTGAAATCAGGCGCGTTTAAGAAACGCTCAATAGCCCTGCACCCCGACATGACGCTGCGGCACGTGGGCTTTTTAGGTGCAATGCCGCCCGCCGTGAAGGGCCTAAAGGATGCGACCTTTAAGGCAGCGGAAGGCGCCCAAATCGAGTTTGCTATCTTTCAGCAAGGAAGCAACACACCGCCACCCGATGACAACGCAACCGGGAATCAGCCTAACAAATCCACTGACCCGGCAGCCGAACTCCAAACACTTAAAGACCAAGTCTCAAAGCTGCAAGCGCAGATAGGCGCACTTCAACAGGCTAACAAGCAAGGTGAGTTTACAGACTGGTGCGATAAGCTGGTCAGCGTTGGAAAGCTCACGCCCGCTCAAAAACCGCTCGTTGCCGAGTTCATGCACATCATGGCCGCCGCGGGGCAGTATGAGTTTTCGGAATTCGGCAAGAGGCCAGCGATAGACGCCTTTAAGGAATTCATAGGGGCACTGCCGACGCAGGTGCATTTAAGGGAGATAGCCACGAAGGAATTCGCAGCGGGTGATACCGCAAATCCAGATGCCGCATTAGGGCAAAAAATTGCAGACAGCCTTAAACCAAAGAATAAAGGGGGTAAGTAGATGGGTGCTGATAGTTTAGGCGTAGGTACATTAACAAAACCGCAGTTTAATCTTTTGGCTGGAGACCATGACCCGATTCAGATACCGGTTACAACGGCGTCAGACGCGTCCGCTATGGTACTCGGTACAGTGCTTGGCCGTGTAACAGCTACGGGGAAATATAAGGGCTATGCCGCCGGAAACAGTGATGGAACGCAAGTTCCCAGGGCGATACTTGCAAGGGATGTTGACAGTCCGGCAGGCAACACAGCAGTCACCGCATATGTCCACGGTGAGTTTAACGCCAACGCATTGACGGGGCTTGATGCCGCCGCAACCCTGAAACTTCAGGAATTTGGAATCTTTATCAAGGAGGTCAAATAATGCCGCCGATTGAATTAGCAGAGCTTTTTAACTGGCGTGCGCTGACAGAGGCGTTAAATCTGATAGTGCCGCCGGAGAGTTTCGTATTCGACACGATATTTAACAATGTTGAGACACATGCCTCTGACACAATAGACATAGACATACTCGTCGGAAACAAGAGGCTTGCCCCGTTTGTATCGCCGGTTGAGGGCGGCATCGTTATCAGCAAACTTGGCGGTCAGCTCCGCACAATAAAGACGCCGAGGCTGAGAATGAAATTGCCGCTGACGGCCAATGAGCTGCTGTTAGAAAGAGCACCGGGTAGCAACCTATACGTGCCGGGCGGCGGAAACGTAACCGATGCGAGAAACCGGAGGATTGCTCTGGAACAGCAAAACCTCAAAGACCGAATTACGCGCCGAACTGAATTTATGGCGTGTAAGGCCCTCTCAGGCGGCATAACCGTAACGCAAGAAAACATCTCGTTTAACGTTGATTTTCTCCTGCCGGATGATAATAAACCGGTGTTGAGCGGCCCGGACAAATGGGACCAGGCCGGCTCAAATCCTGTAGAAGACATTCGCGCGTGGAAGCGGCTGATAAACCAGAAAACTGGCCTCAACGCCGACATAGCGATTTGCGGGTCAAAGGCGGTGGACGCATTTCTTAACAACACGGTGGTCAAAGAAATACTTTGGAACAGACGCATAGACGCCGGCAACATTGCTATCACGAATTCCAATTTCCTCGGTGTATTGGCAGGCATCCAACTCTACGAATACTCGGCAATGTATGACGACGATTCAGGCACGCCACAGTATCTAATCCCTGAGAATACCTTTGTCTTAATCTCACGGCAGGGCCGGTTCGTAACACATTACGGGGCAATCCTCGACCTGGAATCTCCGGTGATGGGGCAGTATTTTTCTAAGATGTGGTTAGAGGAAGACCCGTCCGTCTATTGGCTTTTGGCCGAGTCCCGGCCATTACCGACGGTGCATCAGCCTGAGGCAATAGTATATGCGACGGTGGTGTAATGGGATATTGCGCATCAGACGATATAGCGGCATCTATTTCGCTGGCTAATACTATCCAGCTTACTGATGATGAAGGGCTAAAGGTCATTAACAGCGCGCGCGTCAACGCGGCCATAGCGGCGGCAGATGAGATAATCAATGGGTATATGCGGGGCAGGTACACTGTCCCGCTCAGTCCCGCACCGGGGCTGATAGTTGGTATATCCGTGGATATATCAATCTTCAAACTCTACGAACGGCGCTTCACCACTGAACTGCCGCAGAGCATACAGACGCGGTACGACAATGCCATAAAACTGCTGAGGGAAATCCAGGCGGGTACGGTTGTCCTTGATATTGAGATACCGGCCACTGAAGTAGTTGGTCATTACGTGGGTAATAAAACGCCGTCTGACAGGCTATGGTCAAAGGACGTTTTAAATGCCTTTTAAGGGTATTTTAATCTTGAGTATAGAGTTGTGGCAGTGTCATTACAACAGACGAAATTAACAAGAATTAACGCGGTTGTGTGAGGGATAAGAGGCATGGTTGATAACATATCAGTTGAAGGCTTGATGATTGAGAAATTGACGGGTCTGTCAATCTTCCGGACGGTTGAAAGTCTTCAGGGCAGTCTTGACGAGCTAGGGCCGCTGACCATAGCGCTACCGGCGGCATATACGATTTATGCCGGTGCAAAAAACACGGCCAGCGCGGGAAGCCGCGCTGTCTTGAGTATGGTAAGCGCGGAGTTTGAGGTTATCATCATGGGTGAAAACCTGCGTGGAAAAGGCGACGCGTCTCTTGATGTCCGTAAGTTACTACTCACAGTGAGGCAGACCCTGCACGGGATGTTAATCGAAGACCTGTCTGGAGGGGTCAGAGGGATGGCTCTCACGTGGCAGGAAGAGAATTTCCTTCATTTCGTCCGGCCAGGCGTGTGTGCATACGGCCAAAAATACCAATTCATATTACCTTGGGAGGTTGAAAAAAGATAATGAAAAATATCAGAGCATTAATAATGATAGCGGCAATCGTATTAGCAGTGGGTATTGCGGTTATGGCCTTTGCTGAGAGCAAGATGTTTACCCTGCTTGATAACGCGACCGCCGGAGATAATACGACAATTAACATTCCATATAAGGTGTATCAAAACTGGGCATGTGAGGTAAAGATTAGCGGACATCCTGACAATGCGACTATCTTCTTAGGTGGTAATGTAAGTGGTGGTGATGACTATGGAAGTTTCGGCAATGATATTTATACACAGTTGCCGAGATATGCTCTCGATTCGGGATTCTATATTTTTTCCATACAAAATCGTCCAGTAAAAACAATACACGCAGAGGTAGCGTCTATGTCGGGTGGCGTTAATCCACGAATGTCAATGGTTTGTTTAGGTGTTGAATGAGCAGCGACCTTAACCGGCTGACCTGTCAGCAGTGCGTAAATCACAAAAGCTGTACTGCGATGTGCATATATGTTGAGAAACGATTATCTCATGTCTCGAATGGGATACCTCAGTTAGGCCATGACGAGAAGGCAATCATAGCCGACTATAAAGATGTCTTAACTGAACTTAAGGCGGGCAAGGAATCAAGGGTCAAGATTAATATCGATAAAATTAGAAAAATAAAAGATCTGCGATTACGTGCTTTAGCCTTGTTGATATACGGCAAAATCACGATTGCTGAAATAGCAAGGTTCTTTGGCAACCCAAGCTCCGATATAGGAATTTGCACCTATCGATAAAAAGGGTTTTTGAGA
>JADFYL010000164.1 GCA_015233045.1 Nitrospirota bacterium
TCCATCTCTTTCATTTTGACGATGGGGCCAAGCTCATCGCCTTCCATCGCTGGGACCAACAAGGCCCAACCGACAGCGTAGTTGTGGCAGTGAATATGACAAATCAAGGCCGGTATGATTATGTTATAGGTTTTCCACAGGCCGGATTGTGGAAAGTGAGGTTTAATAGTGACTCCAATAGCTATGACCAGGATTTTGCCAATCATCCCACTCCCAATGTTGATGCCTACGAGGAGGCAACCGACGGTCTGCCATGCTCCGGTAAGATAAGCATAGGGCCATACACGGCATTGATTTTTTCACAGGATAAATAGACACAACAGATACACAAGAGGCAGGCAAGTATGATGATGTGAGGTCTGTGATGTTGATGGACTGTGTTGCCTGCCTCTTGTGCGTTCATAGAAGTGTGAAGATCCCTGTATGAATCGAATCATCCTGAGCCTGTTGAAGGATGTTCCTTTTATTTCGCGTATTCCCACAAATCGGGAATCCTTCGACAAGCTCAGGATGATTTAAATAGATGATTATGTTATAAGGCGGTTGTGATAACCTTTGCGACAATCCGCATGTGGATGGATGTCTTAAATTTTTGATACGATACTTGACTAAAATAAAATGACTAAAAAAGCGGTTTTGTGATATACTGCGGCATGAAGGGCTTGCTTGCTAAGATGTATGATCATGTATATCTTTGGGATGATATTATCTGTGAAATGCATGATGAGTATCTCAATAAAGAACATAATTATCCTTGGGTTATAGGATTTTCAGGCGGTAAAGACAGCACCCTTGTCGTACATGCTGTGTTTAACATGTTAATGTGTCTTCGTCCCAGCTTTCGTAAGAGACAAGTTCATGTGCTATATAATGACACTTTGGTTGAAAGTCCGCTGATTATTGAACATCTTAAAAAAGTATCGGCATTAATTAGCGACGCCTCTTCAAAACTCGGTCTGCCAATTACAGTTGCCCGTACGACGCCTTATCCTGACCAAACATTTTGGGTTCTCCTTATTGGTAAGGGGTATCCCAGCCCGAACATGAAAATGCGTTGGTGTACAGACCGCCTTAAAATAAAACCCACGAGCAGATATGTTAAGGCTCAGGTATTAGAAAATAACGCGGCAATCATCGTGCTTGGTGTGCGCAAAGATGAGAGCCAAAGTCGCCGTAAATCCATTGAAAAACGAACTGAAATTTATGGTTCCCGCCTCGTCCATCATAGTGACCTGCCAGGGGCGTATATATACCGCCCTATCATGAACATGTCCACCGATGAGGTATGGGAGGTATTGGGGACATATGATGCGCCTTGGGGCGGTACACATCGGGATTTAATACAACTTTACAGGGACTCGCAAGGTGGTGAATGTCCTATTGTTCTCAGTAAGGCTGACGTGCCGTCGTGCGGCACAACATCGAGCCGATTCGGCTGCTGGACATGCACTGTGGTTGATAAAGATAAGAGCCTTCAAGGATTTGTCGGCAGTGGAAAGTCTCAATACTCCATACTTATAGATTTTAGAGACTGGCTTAAAGAAATTCGAAATGACATGTCGCTGCGTCAAGGGCTTCGCAGGAACGGGAAAATGAGTTTTTCCTCGTCAGGCAAGCATATACCGGGACCTTTTACAGTTCGCGCGCGTAAGATGATTCTGGAAAGACTACTTGAGACACAGGATATTTATGGTGATAGTCTTGTTACAATGGAAGAAATAGATATTATTAAGAGATGTTGGCTGCAAGATCTGACATTAGGAGAACAATGATAAAAGATATATCCGGTTCAGGCGACCTTCCTCTTTGGAAAGATAACCCAGAGGCTTTAAATATATTAAATGAGTTATCCAACAAATATGCGGTGTCAATAGATTTATTACGAGAATTGATAAAAGTAGAGCAAAAATACGTAGGAAAAGAAAGAAGAAGAAACATCGATGATTATTATGATAGTTCGCTTGATACTTTAGAGTTGGAAGGCTGAGAAATGTGGTTTTCTAAAATAGAGCTAACAAATTTCAAGAGCTACCAACATCAGGTATTTAGTTTCCCAAAACCGGAAAACGGTAGAAATATTGTACTCATCGGCGGACTCAACGGCTATGGCAAGACCACTCTTCTTGAGGCAATTTATTTATGTCTGTACGGAGAGGAAGCTATGTTACATCTTGCCATAGCAGGAGTTTCAGATGACAGATCATACAATAAGTACCTTAACAACGCGCTTCATGGAGCTGCGCATGGTAAAGGCGGGGATATTTCGATGCAGGTTTCCATCATAATTCAGATTGATGACTTATGGGGTTATGAAGTTAAACGTACATGGTATTATAGAACGACTGGATTGTATTCAGAAACTGATGTAAAAATAAGTGAAATCAATGCAGAACGCGGCAGCAATTGGCTTACAGAAGAAGATTTGCCAGATATTCTTTCCCTATACGTTGTCCCGGCGCATTTGGCTCCATTCTTTTTCTTCGATGGTGAAGAAATTCGCAACAAAGTTGACCAAAATAAGAAAGAATTTATTCTCATGGGAATGCAAAACCTATTAGGCGTAATTCTTCTGAGAAGACTACGCGATGGGCTGGGTACATACGCCAATAAAAAGATTTCAGGTATGGCAGGCGACGAACAGGATGAATTCGAACGAAAGTTGTTGAAATTGTCTGATATAGAAAAGGAGTGTTCCGAATTAGACATGGAATTGAAACAAATTGAAGAGGTATTACAACAATGCAGTGAAAGGAGAGATCGTCTTCTTCAGCGTCTATTCGGATTGGGGCATGGCGGTGGTGATGCCAAACAAATAGAAGGAATTACGAAAGATGAAGGGAATCGAACTAATGAGCTTAAACTTATTCAAGATAAGCTCGATAACATCTTAGGTTCAGAGATGCCTTTGCTAATGATTAGCCGTGCCATTTATGAAACTCTTGACCGTCAACTAAAGGCCGAAGATATACTTCAGGGTTGGCAGCTAAAGAAGGACTCATTATCACCTCAGAAAGAGAATTTCAAGGAATCTGTTTTTAAAATTTTCACATCAAAACTCGTCTCACAAGGTTTAACAATTACAAGTATAGATAGAGTGCGTCCCGAGTTAGAGTCTTCCATTGATGAGGCATGGGAGAACCTTTACTCCCCTCCTCCCGACGGTTGCGCTCAAACAATGCTTCATGGGTACCTTGATGATCGTCAAATATTGAAGGTGCAGGAAGCGCTTAAGCACATAATCCTAAACGGTGTGGAAATCCGTTCATTAATGGATGAACGTTACACTCTAAAAAATAAAATCAAAGATTTAATAAGTCAAAGAACTCAAATTCAGTCGCTTATTGAGGGTGGTAATCTACTGGAACTTCTTGCTCAAAGAGAAGAATGTTTAAAAGAACATGAGACTATCACAAACAAAAAACATGAAATATCGTTGAAAAAGCGTGCTATAGACACTGAGCGTGATCAATGTCGGGCAACGGTTGAAAGAGAAAGAAAACGTCTTTCGGAAATGATGCCAAAGCGATCTTATGCGAACAAAGCCCAACGTGTTATAGATTTTATAAACGAGCTTATGCCTAAACTTATTAATCTTAAAATACAAGAAATTTCCAAAGCTGTTTCTGAGGCAATGCATGATCTTACACATAAAGGCCTTGTGTTTAAGGTTCAGGTTAAGGAATCGGGGGAAACTCATTTTCTGGATAAAGGAGATAATATTATCCCTTATGAACTATCAGCGGGCGAGAAACAAATGTTTGCCACTGCCCTGGTTGCCGGCCTTGCGCGGGTTTCCGGCTTTGAGATTCCTTTGGTTGTGGACACACCTCTTGGCCGACTTGATTCTAAACATCGAAAGCGTATTGAGAATTTCTGGATTTCTACGGGACGACAGGTAATTCTTCTATCACAGGATGCTGAAATTGGCGCAGAAGAGTTGGAACAGTTACATGAACACGTAGGGAAAACTTATCTTTTAGAACACGAAGTG
>JADFYL010000165.1 GCA_015233045.1 Nitrospirota bacterium
ACGAAAAAACTGAAGACCTCGTTCAGGCATATTTCCATTCGATGGGCGACATTTCCATCCTCAGCAAAGACGAAGAGACAGAACTCGCCAAGAGCCTTGAAGAGGGTCGGGAGATTATTAAGACAATCGTTACTTCGTTCTCTATTTACAATAGGTTCGAGGCTGGCCTTGACCTCAGCGACGATACCCTTCTGGAAGACGAACGGGCGGAGGAGGCGCTGAAACTTACCCTTGAGCGCCTTGATGAACTATTTGAGCAGATAACCCTCTACGACAACAAGGTAAGGCCGTTCGGCACGTTCGATGATATGGCCGCGATTGTAACGGCGAAAAATTATACCAATGTCATAGACCCGGCATACGTTGAAGCGCTATATAAAGAGATCAAATATGAATCTAAGCGTATTGAATCCGAGATAGGCATAAGGATTGAAGACCTCAAAAGTAAATGGGACCGTGTCTCTAAGGCTAAAGAACTCGTCAGCAAGGCAAAAAATGAACTTATCACAAGGAATCTGCGCCTTGTCGTTAACATAGCAAAAAATTATGTGGGCAGGGGCCTTCCCCTTCTCGATTTAATCCAGGAAGGCAACATCGGCCTTATGAAGGCGGTTGATAAGTTTAAATATGAGAAAGGGTTTAAGTTCAGCACATATGCCACATGGTGGATAAGGCAGGCAATCACCCGCGCCCTGATTGACCAGACAAAGACTATTCGCGTCCCCGTCCATATGATGGAATTTTACAACCGCGTTACGAAGACCTCAAGGGAGATAACACAAATACTGGGCAGAGAGCCTACCAACGAGGAAATCGCGCAGAAGCTCGAAGTACCCCTGAAGAAGGTGGAAGAGGTTTTTAGGGCAATCCAGGACCCCATAGCCCTGCAAACGCCGGTTGGCGACGAAGACACAGAACTCGAAGACTTCATCGGCGATAAAAACAGCCCATCCCCGTTTTCCGACGCCGAAAAGAGCGAGGCCTCCGAATATGTCCAAAAAGTACTTCGCACACTTTCCGCTAAGGAAGAGAAGGTTATCAGGATGCGCTTCGGCATAGGTGTTGACAGAGACCACACACTTGAAGAGGTGGGAAGACATCTCTCCATCACACGCGAACGTGTCAGGCAGATTGAGGCAAAGGCCCTCAGAAAACTCAAACACCCCAGCAGACTAAGGGCATTGAAGATCCTGACGATTTAGCGTGCGCCCAGGGCAACCCGTGGCCATCAAGACAAACTCGTGACCATCAACCGGTGTCTGTCTCAGCAAATGGCGTCTGTCTCAGCAGCCGCGCTATTGTTGAGGCCGTCTCCCGCATGGAGCGCTCCAGATGGGTTTTGAAATATCTCTTGTCCCTAAAGTCCGCCGCTATTGTCTCAAATATATTGCTGTCAGGTGAGATTGTCTTTTCCCCTCGCAGACGCATTAATGTCTCTATGCCGCGATAGAGCATATAATCGTTTAACAGTTTATTACCGTCCATTTGACCTATTATGCCGCTTTTCATGAGCCTATGCAACGCCGACGCCGTGTTCTGTACCAGTATGGCAGGGTGGCTTGCCGCATACTTTAACTGTTTAAACTGAACAAGGAACTCTATATCCTCCACCCCGCCCGGAGATAGTTTAATGTCAGGCTCATTAGACGGCGTGAGGCGCTCCTTCATTATCCTGCCACGCATCGTGATTATATCCTCCGCGGTTATGTGCCGCCCCCGCTGGAGGAACACCTCGTTTCTCATCTCCATAAAGCTCCGCCTTATCGGGCCGCTCGCCGCTATTGGCCGCGCCTTCAGCAACGCCTGCACCTCCCATATCCTTGCATGGTTTAAGTAGTAGTCCCTTATGCCGTCAAGCGTGTTCACCAACATGCCCTTTGAGCCGTCTATCCTGAGGCGTGTGTCAACCTTATATGTATATCCCTCCTTTGTGTACGACGACAGCAGCCTAAGCACACGCTGTGCCGCCTCTGCGGACGCGGCACCGTTTTCACCTATAAATATTATATCAATGTCAGAGTTTATCGTTATCTCCCGCCCGCCTAGTTTCCCAAACACCACAACATAGACATCCTTACCGCCGTCTAACGCGGCCATGATAATGGACTCGGCCACCTTGGCCAACCCCTTCATCAGATTGATTATCCCTATACGCTTATCCAGATACAGCATCCCTAAGCGCAGCTCCTCCATCTTTCTAAACCGCGCCAACGCCTCCGATTGTGAGCTTCTTATCTTCAATACCGCCATTGACTCATCAACCATCGCTCTTAGCGTCTTTCTGATAGGTGTGCCACCAGCAAGCATGTCAATGTAGCCGATGTTGCCCATCAGAATAGACGACAAAAAGGAACTTTTTGAAAACACACCGGTAAGCGCACCAATTAGTCCCTTGTTCGCGCCGAAAAGCTCCAGATACGATACACTGCCGGAGGTGGAAACTACCTCAGTAAACCGCTGCAAATTACAGAGCGCCATCTCAGGGTCAGAAGAGTTAAATGCCGACTCCGCAAACTCCGGGATTATCGCCCCCTGCAACCGCCTCATTGTAAGGGTCTGAAATGAATTCATTGATTCCTTAATTTTTCGCAGGTAATACAGCACCTTGCCGGGATTTTTTATATTTCTTTCCTCTAATTCCACTTTAAGGGCGTCTTCGTCATATGTATCGAGCAGGGTTTGGCCCCCCTGCTCCTTTGACACCTCAAAGAGTGAGTTATATATCCTGTTTACATCAGTGCGCCTCTGGTGAAGGTCGGCCATGAATACCGTTGAGTCTGCCGCCCCCATCTTCCTTGCTGTGCCTTCAAGGGCACCCGGTTCAGTTGACAGCGTGTGCGTCTGGATGTCGTTGTTCATCTGAAGGCACTGCTCAAGCCGCCGGAGGTAGAGATAGTGTTCAGAAAGGGCAGAGAAATCATCACAGCCTATGAGATTTTTCTGACTCAATCTGTGTAGGGCCATGACAAGGCCGCGTTCCCTCAACAGCGGCTCCTGCCCGCCGTAGACCAACTGCAGCGCCTGTGCAAAAAACTCTATCTCTCTGATGCCGCCATAGCCTTTTTTTATATCGTACCTGTTAAACGTAGAGTCAATTTTCTTTTTTAACTGTTTGATTTCCCCGATTGAGCGCGTGTCAATATATTTTCTAAATACGAATGGCGCAATCATATCAAGAAAATCCCTGCCAAGTCCCTCATTCCCTGCCACAAGACGTGCGCGAATGAGGGCGAGGCGTTCCCACTCCCTGCCCCATGACTCATAGTACTGTTCATAGCCACTGAGGGGCAGGGATAGTTCGCCCTTGCTTCCCTGGGGCCTCAGCCTGAGATCAACACGATAGACAAACCCATCCGCGGTGTTCTCACTGAGCAGCCTACTAATAGATTCGGCCGTCTTACAAAAAAACTCGTGGTTTGTTATCCGGTTAATCCTCAAGCCGTTTGGGCTTACCACGCCGGAGGTCTGCCCTTGGGGGCATTCGTAGACGAACATCAAATCAATGTCAGAGCTATAGTTCAGCTCCGAGGCACCGAGCTTTCCAAGGGCGATGACAGCGAGTTTATCGCTTTGTGGGTCGCCGTATATGTTATTCAAGTCCATGACGGTATGCCTAAGGGCAACCTCGGCTATGACATCGGCAAGAAGGCTGAGCGCTGACATGCTTTCTTTGATGTCAGCCGTGCCACTGGCAAAGCGAAGGCTTATTTTTAACAGGTGCCTCTTCTTAAAATTACGCAGATACGCGCCGTATGAATCCTTTTCAATGTCATTGGAGGCAAGTTCATCTTTTAAAAACGATTTATCCATAGGTGAGTCAGCCTCTTTAAGGCTCTGGAGAAATATGTCCGGATTGTTTGTGGCGTATGCCGCAAGAAACTGCGTGTAGGCGAATAAGGAGGCCGCACCCTGCAGCTCTTTGTGCGTGAGGGCGTTAAAATGCTCAGGGTTGGCAGTGGCAAAGG
>JADFYL010000166.1 GCA_015233045.1 Nitrospirota bacterium
GCGTATCATAGGTATTCGTTATGGAGATAATCTTGCCCGACACATGGAGTTTATCACCTTTTATGCCCATAGGGTAGCCCGTTCCAATGAGATTCTCATGGTGTTCCATCAGCGGGAGCATCGTTTCAGGCGGAATTCCCCTGTATAGGTTGACTATATCAAGACCCTCAAAGATATGTCCCCTGAGTAACTCTGCCTCAAACTCTGTAAGGTATTGCACCGGCTTATACAGAACCTCGTGCGGCAATGTACTCATCCCTATGTCATGCAAAAGGCTGCCTAAGCCGATGGCAAACAGTTCAGCCCTCGATTGTATTCCAATTGCCAGGGCCGTGGCTACGCAAAATACGGAAACATTCACCGAGTGGGTATAGACATAGTAGTCGTGCTTGTTTACCGTAAACAGATTGGTTATTAAACCCTTTGTATCTACTACTGATGAGATGATGGTTTCTACTGTATCTTTACACGCCTCCACCTTCTCGTGGTTGCCGGGGTCATTGAACAGGTCACGGATGAGTAGCTTGGCGGTTTCCTTTATAATCATATTTTTACTACCGTGGCAGCGGGCAACTCCAGAGTCCTTTGCTATTTTTGCGAGATAATCCCTGTATATTTGTATTTCAGACCGGTCTATCATCAGCTCACAGTGGGAAGCCAACAGCTCTTTGGTGATTACAAGTTCGCCCTTGCTATTGCGCGAGAGAGACAAGGGGACGATGTCCATGTCTGTCTTTGTAAAAAGGTCAAAACCAACCGCCGTTGTCTCTACCAGACATCGTTTGTCTATAAGGATGAGGTCGTTTATTGCCTTGACATAATTCGTGAATACATTATCGTCCGGAGCGGCATCCCTTGCGGGCAAGCAGGGGAGTTTGTTCACGTCTGTTTGAGGGGGAGCGCACTCTTGCCGGGATTTCTGCTCATCAGACACAACATCTAATCCCTTGTCGGTGTCTATATACAGATGGTCTATGCCGGATTCTAGTATTTTGTCTAACTGGTTCTGTGACTTTATCTCGAAATGATGTCGGAGAAACGGTGTCTTAAACCATGACGTATCAAACCCGTCTACGTACATTCCTATGCGCGTCGTATTTATTGAGATTCTTTTTCTCATCACTCAGTTTATTACGGCTCAAGCGTACCGTAACGGCCTGTAGTATAACATACTTTTGCTGTTGACAGCATTACGCTATTGACAAAATAATCCTTTCTCATGATAGAATCCTACTGAGGATAGTTATAGGAGGGGTGGAAAATTGGAAGATATCTCAGCACTTAAGGGTCTGATAGGCGGCTTTAGACAGAGCCGGATTCTCTTTACGGCAAATAATCTGCGAGTATTTGACTTTCTCAATAAACCTAAATCGGCAAAGGTTATATCCGCAAAACTTGGCGCTGACGTAAGGGCAATGTCCATTTTGTTAGACGCGCTTGTATCAATGGGCCTTGTTAAAAAAAACGGCTCATTATATGAAAACCTTCCCATCAGCTCCGAATACCTGCAATCTGGCCGTCCTGAGTATCAGGGGGACATAATAAGCCACTACGACACGCTGTGGGATAATTGGTCAGGCCTTGACAGTGTTGTCAAAACCGGCTCTCCAAACCGTGCAGCCGCCAACCATGAGAGTTTCATCAGGGGAATGCACAATTTATCAGTTATGAAAGCGAAGAACGTTATAGACGCCATTGACTTATCAGGTGTGAAAACCGCGGCAGACATTGGCGGTGGCCCTGGCACATATACAATTGAGCTTGCGGGGCGCGGCATTGATGTCACACTCTTTGACAGGCCTGACACTATTGCCATTGCTAAGGAATATGCCGGGCATCTCGCAAATGTCAAGTTTATGGAGGGCGATTTTTTAGTTGATCCAATAGGAAGGGGCTACGACCTGGCCTTTATAAGCCAGGTATTTCATTCTTATACCCAAAGCGAGAATCTCAGGTTGATAAAAAAGGTTAAAAAGAGCCTGAACAAAGGGGGTAAAATCGTGATTCAGGAATTCTTCATTGAGGACAACATGTCCGAACCGCTTGAAGGCACCCTGTTTGCCGTTAATATGCTTGTTCATACAGAAGGCGGGCGATGCTATAGCGTAAATGAGATGCAGTCGTGGCTTAACAAGTCCGGCTTTACTGAGGTTGCCACAAGCCGACTTAACGAGGCCGTTATCATAAGCGCTCAGACTTAAAGACGCAGGGGGGTTACCCCCCTTCGTCTTTAATCCTTTAGGATTGGTATTACTTACTGTTCATAACGCCGAGGACGCGTTTATCTATCCACCTCTTGTCCCACCAGTGGACTGGCGATACGTATACGCCGTGGAGCAAGACGCCAAAGTGCAGATGGTCGCCCGCCGCAAAGCCGGTCATCCCGCTTTTGCCGATTACGGTTGTCTTTTCTACGGCCACGCCCTCTTTTACGTCAATAGCGGAGAGGTGTCCATAGAGGGTCATTAGTCCAAGTCCGTGGTCTATTATAACGGCGTTTCCATATATGCCAAGGTCACCGGCAAAAGCAACCACCCCTGAGTTCGACGCATATACGGGGCTGTTGGCTAACGAGGCAAGATCAAAGCCCATATGGCGGCTGTGGCTCACTTCTTTATCCCCGTAGATGTAGCTCCTCTGGTCTCCGAAGCCCGCAAACACCTTGCTGTTTTTCATCTGTACGAATGGCCCGCTCCAGAGGATTTTATCGGCGGTCTTTTTTGCTATTTCACTGACTTTGGCCTCTGAGTCCTTTCTCCATTTCTCGTTTACCTCCAAAAAGGCATCAACAAGCGGCATATCACCTTCGTTTTTTTGGAGAAGGGGCAATATGTGTTTCCTTATGAAATCGTCTTTTATGACGATCGTATCTTTCTTATAAACCCTTGGTTTGTAAATCGTCTGCACGGGGGCGGTGACGGTGTTGCCGGCGGCGTCCTCTGCAAATGCGGTGACTATGGGCGGGCCAACTGTTTCGATGTCTATGGGGATTATTGCAAAAAATCGGTTTTTGTCGGCGTATATGGAGTTAGTCGCCGTATAAACCCTGTCGAGTGCCTTTATATAGACCTTGTCTGCGCCTTTAGCGTTGATAAGGACGGCCAACCCTGAGCCTTGGTCGGTGATGTATGAGCTGTCAACGACAGTTATGGCGGGCATCGTAGAGCGAATAGCCGTGGGGAAGGTCTTAATCGTCTTTGCGAACAGCCCGGCCCTTGCCTTGATTGTCACCTGGCCCTGCCCATCGTTGAGTCCCTGGGCCTTTGGCTCTACGGTTATGTTGAACTCGGCGATTGGTTTATCCGGCTGTTCCTTCAGGAGTGTAACGTCATTGCCGTCCTGAGTTACTACTATCTCAATGGACCTAATCTTTCTGTTACTCTCTGCCTTGAATGAAATATCTTTTTTCACGGGCAGTTTTTCAAACGCCTCTATCCCTGTAAGCACAGGGGGCCTTGCGGCAAATATATTATAGGCAATAACCCCGGCTACAAGCAGAAATCCTATTGCCAGTACCAGTGAGACGGCCTTACCAACCTTTGAGCCTGTTTTCATCATATATACCTCGCTTGATACGTTATTTTACGGGATACTGCATGTTAGTTAACACGGTCTCTATATTTTAAATAATGTTCATCAAAGTCAAAAGGAAGAACTCTTGAGTTTATGCAAACCATTAACTTATTTAAGGGTAGTTTTTTTATAATTTTTTCAGCATCATTGTTAGATAAGTTTTTGACATTAACATGACATTCATCATCATTACTTTTCTCCTGATTAAAAATAGCCTTTTCAGGTAAATCATCCACGCTGAATGGCCAAAATATTATTGGGGCGCCCACAACAACAGGCACGAAAGCAAGGTGGAACCTTCTGATATGTTCACAAATATCGCCGGTCGTTTCATTTATGCAACTAACAGATATGCAAGAGATCCCTGTCCCGTCTGACGAATTC
>JADFYL010000167.1 GCA_015233045.1 Nitrospirota bacterium
CCTGTAATATAACGCCTCTATTTTATCAAGCATAACCGTGGCCGAGTGATTTTCATAGATAAACTGCCTCGCCCTTTTGCACATATCCGCGGCAAGGGATTTATCTTCTAAAAGTCTTATCACACCATTGGCAAGGGCGGCGTGGTCTGATGGATTTACAAGCAGGCCGGTTTGCTCATGTATCACCACCTCCGGCACGCCACCCACACGCGTTGCCACAACCGGCACACCCGACGCCATTGCCTGCATCACGGACTGCGGCACCCCCTCCGAATGCGAACTCAGCACTGAGATATCGCTAAAGGCATAGATTGCGGCGATTTCGGAGGCCGAGGCAATATAACCGGTAAACACCACATGACCATCTATCCCAAGTGACCGCGCCATGCCCTGTAACCCCTTTAGCTTTGGCCCGTCGCCGACAAGGAGAACTCTCACATTGGGAAATGCCTCGATTATTTTTGGCACCGCCCGCAACGTTACCTCGTGTCCCTTTACGCCCCTTAAAATACCCACGTTGGAGATTATGGGGAATGCCTCGCCGCTGACGTATTTTAACTTCAGAGCAGGGTCTCTTTTTACGTCAAAGAACTCCTCTGCAACGCCGGTTGGGATGCTCACCACATCAGCAGGGGGGAAGCCGCAGTCCGCCACGAGTGTCTTTTTCATATTCTCGCCGCAGGTTATATAGGCGTCCGGCAGGTAGTGGATAAAGTTAAATATGCCGCGCTTAAGGGGGATATTCAGGTGGCGCGTCCTGACAAGCAGCGGCACCCCGGCAAGCCTCGCGGCAATGCCGGCTATCCAGGAATCCTTGCCTGAGTGCGTATTAACCACGTCAAAACGGTTCGCTCCGATATATTTCGACAGCCGTGCGATGCTGGTGATGTCGTAGGGACTTCTCAAGGGAAGCGTGAGGACTTCTATACCGCGTCCTATGGATTCCTCATAAAACCTCGTCCCCCCGCGGCAGACAATGGCCGTGTGGTGTCCCCGCTTTAAAAAGCCTGTTACCTCGGCAAGGACACGCCTCTCCTGCCCGCCCAAATCCCCTGACCACTCTGTGTGGAGTATCCGCATGGAGGGGGTTACTTGAAAACCTTCAAATAGAGCCTGCTTAGCCCGTCATCAGAGTGAATGAAGAGTTTTTTCCTGAATTTCATCACCCCGATGTCGCCTATGGCGATTCGTTTTATCTTTAACGGGTCGGACTTATATGTATTAGTACCCGGCTCGGTCGTAAAGAGGAGCCTGAAGCCGGCCGTCAGGGCGGAGTCTATGTATTTGACGTTGTATATACCCCATGGCCAGCACAATGCCTCACACTTTTTCCCAAGCCGCCCCTCTATTAACTCCTTTGATACCGACAGGTCTTCGTAAACACCGCCTTCGTCTATTTTCTTGTGCGTGTGCGTATGGGATTGGATGTCTATAAGGCCGTCCGCCTCCATTTCCCTCAACTGCTCCCATGACATCACCACCTCGTTGGCCTGGCCACTGGCCACCTTTGCCTTACACTCCTTGTGTGAGGGGAGTGAATCGTAGGCCTGCCTCTGCCCGCCATCGTGTATCCATGAGGTAACGACGAAAAAGACCGCCTTAAGGCCATATTTCCTCAGTATAGGATAGGCATACAGCCAGTTATCTGCCCAGCCGTCGTCAAACGTTATCATCACGGTGTTGTTGGGTGCGGCGTGGCCGGTTAAGATATCCGAAAGGTCCGCCGTGTTTATCGTCCTGTATGCATGTTCTTTGAGAAAGGCCATCTGTTTCTCAAAATTTCTCACTCCCACGGTTATAAACGAACCCGCAGTGTTGACATGATGGTACATTAATACTGGTATGGCATTCACAGCGCCACTATTATAACAAATCCACCTGCAAAATCGTAATAATGTAATCTTACCCTTCAAGCCAAAGTAGAAATGTCCTAAAGAGAGGCTATACTAACTTTCGAGAGAAACGGTGGAGATGGTAGGATTGGGGGATGGCTGATAAGTGAGGGAATATGGCAGAAGAGGCGGAGGAAGGCAGAGTTTGAATCGGATGTTCCTGCTAAAAAAGGCTATAACTATTTGATATTGCTTTAGAATACGGCGGGGTGTCAGTTTTACATCTTTTTTAGCAGGAACATCCGTTACAAGCGGGATTGTGATGTCCCGTATATCCTTTTCTTTCAGCCTCTTGCCGATTGGTGTAAACGGCTGGCACGGTATCCCGCAGATAACCATGTCCACCGCGGACAAGTCCTCCAGCTTAATACTCCGCAGGTCCGCATGGTGTATCGTTGTATCAGGGTGATTCGCGCGGGCAGTGTGTACGGCCATCGCGTTTAAATCAAATCCCCATAGCGGTACCGCTCCGGCCAGTTTAGCACCCAGGATATCACCCCCCGCCCCGCAACATATATGCCCAGTTGTCAGTGTCATATATCCACAGACAAGGGATCATTAGATTTCTCACCGAGTAGCCACGAAAGCGTCTCAATTACACCTTCACGATACATTTCGTCATACCGTATGTCATTTTCCCTTTGCCGCTCTTTCGCCGTATCAAGCAGCATTTTAATGTAGCCATCGTCTGTTTGTCTCATATCCTCTCATTCGCTCCTAAAGTATAGTATTTCGTCGTCGTAGTCGCCGATTCATGCTGAAGTGCCGCCTTCAGCTTGCAGAGCCGCTCCTGCTCGCACTGCTCGTTTATCTGGCTCGCCTTGCTGTGACGGCTGGCCTTATACATGGGGATTGATACGTTTACTTCTTTACAGGCTTTTTGCCAGGCGGCATGGATGCGGGACTTGCTTAACTTAAACAAATCGGCTTCCGGCAGGTAATTTCTAAAGTTTATCTCAATGTACGAGGCAAGGGCCTCCGATATTTGATACCGGTAGATATTGCCCGTCTTTGTCGTCCTAAGATTATTAGCCTCGTCAAGGGCGCGTTCAACTGTGATTCTGCAGCCCTCAATGTCTCGTTTTCTGAGGGCGCGTGCCTCACCCTTTACAGGGTCGTTGTCCCTCTCGCGCGCACGCGTTTAAAGATTTCTTTATATAAGTTTCTTTCTTTTGTCTTCCGCGCTGGTGTCCATAATGTGGACAATTCTGTCTATTGCATTTTCTTTATCATTATTCGCAAACATGTCACCTTGTATCGGTTTTTTGCCTATTAATTTTAGTTTCTCCCTTGACGTCCACTTCTCAATTGATGTAAGGCCATAATAACAATTGCCACGAATCTTTATTTTGATGATCATATTACGTTGAAGTAGTTCCTTAAGAGCCCGTGTTACGCTGCGTGTTGTTAAGTCAGTACCTTCCTCGATTTGACTTAAAGAGATTCTATCAACGACTTTTTGGTAGCCAATAATTTTACGATACAGCCACTGATATGTTTTAGATGCTTCCGGTCGTATCTTTCTGAGTGGTAGTGCCTCAAGTATATCGTTATTGAACATCGTATAATTCCCTTCATCTTTCATTTTAAACGGAGATATTAGGGAATCATACTCATCTATCATTAATCCGGCCGGTATGCCCTTGGATTGCTGTGCGTTACTTTTATTACGCGTAATCGGAGTGTGATATTTTGGTTTATCCATTAATCCATGTGGAAATGAGTACATAAAACTGAAGAGGCTTGAGAAGGGATGGTCATTACGGGATCTAAGTAAAAAAAGTGGAGTCTCACATGCTCAGATCGCATCGCTTGAACGTGGCGAGCACAAGGTCATATTTGATAATCTGATCAAGATACTTAACGGACTCGGCGCATCGATGTACGAGTTTCTGAATGTGGTAGGCTATTTCCCACCGGCGTATATAAAAGAAAACGATGGTTTGGTGGCGGGGGGTGGATTTGAACCACCGACCTTCGGGTTATGAGCCCGACGA
>JADFYL010000036.1 GCA_015233045.1 Nitrospirota bacterium
ACATACAATACTTTATTTAATTATTAAAATAATATTATTATTCAATTATTAAAATCATATCCCCACTGCCCAGCGCTACGACCACAGCCCCCCACCTCAAAAAAAAAGGGGGGCTGGCCTACTATTGTGACACAGTCTGCAAGCCGGAATGACAAAAATAAGGGGGGCAATTTCTAATGCGATTGCCCTGCCGCCGCACTTTTTTCGCATATAGATTTTATATCTTTGGTCAGTATATACTATTAGATACATATACGTGACACACCACTATATATGTGTACTAAGGAGGACTATATGAAAAATCTGATTGTTTATGCGCATCCTAATCCGAGGAGTTTTAATCACGCCATAATGGAGACCCTTGCGGGGGAATTAAGGGCCGCTGGACATGAGGTCAGGGTCAGGGATTTATACGAACAAAATTTCGACCCGGTGTTAAAACCATCCGACTTTGAACTAATCCAGACTGGCAAGGCTGCCGC
The DNA here is from genome assembly GCA_015233045.1 of Nitrospirota bacterium. GTDB lineage: Bacteria > Nitrospirota > Thermodesulfovibrionia > Thermodesulfovibrionales > Magnetobacteriaceae > Magnetominusculus. The sequence continues at coordinate 483 of JADFYL010000036.1, forward strand.
TGACGTTAAGATCGAACAGGAGCATATCGCGTGGGCCAACGTAATCAGTTTCGTCCACCCGATCTGGTGGACAGGACTGCCGGCCATATTAAAGGGCTATATAGACAGGGTCTTCTCTTTTGGCTTCGCCTATAAAATAGGCGAGACTGGTGTTGCGGGACTTCTAAACGATAAAAAAGTCCTGATAATCAACACAACCGGTACCCCGGAGGAGATGTACGCTAAAAGTGGTATGTTTAACAGCATACTTCAAACATCAGACGACGGCATATATAAATTCTGCGCTATGGAGGTATTGAAGCATGTGTTCTTTACCGCCATTCCCTATATCACCGATGCGGAGCGAGCCAAAATGCTTGAAGAGGTGAGAGGTGTTGCGAAAACTATTTGCCAGAAATAATTATGTGGGATTGTATAAATGTCTGCTTGTGTTTTTAGGTGTAATCGGGTGAGAGAATCTGTGTTTTTGCTTGCGGTACTCGTATGGTGTTCTTTTCTCGGCAATGTTGCTCTGGCCTCTGAACGCCTCGCCTATATTACGAGCGAACAGGACAACAACCTTATGGTAGTTGACCTTGCCACTGAGAAGGTTGTGAAGAGCCTGCCAACCGGTAAGACACCCCACGCTCTTACTTTTACCAGAGACGGCAAAGTATATGTGAACAACCGTGGATCAAGAGAGCTGACCGTCATCGACGTGAACAAATTTGAAATAATCAGGACAATCTCACTGCCTGCTGTCTCCATGTTGGCTGCAGTATCACCTGACTCTACAACACTTGCTGTTGTGTATAAAGACGCTTTGAGGGTATCTTTTATTGATACAGCCACAGATACCATAATTAAAACGATTTCCGTAGGGAAGGACCCTAAAGATGAGTTTAAGGGTGCTATGATGAAGCACCCTTACTGGTCAAAGGACAGCAGATACGTATATGTTTCAGACAACGTTAATAACACAATTGTTAAAATCGCTGCGGCAACAGGTGAGATAAAAGCAACGATTGACATGCCGGGTTCAAATCACTACCTCCATCCTTTAAATGACGGGAAACTTCTCTATGCGGTAAACGAGACGACAAAGGGAGGCGGCACCTCTATAACGATAATTGACAGCGCTAGTGCCGGAATAATCAAAGATATCCCTATTCCTCTTGAAGCAGGGGAACAGGGGCTTGGACATCACGGAGTATTTACGAAGAATGGAAAGTACTTTTTCTCCTGCAATGAAGGCGGCAGGACGGTTGCTGTTATGGATGTTGATAAACAGGAGATTGTAAAGACATTAAAGGTTGGTATAGGTGCCGGGCACCCGGCGATTACCGTTGACGGCAAATATATATTTGTCATACACCATAAGGACAATGTTGTTACGGTCATTGATGTCGATAAGCAGAAGGTAGTGAAAGATATTCCCGTCGGCAGCGGGAAAAAGCAGGCTCACGCGTCTTATTTCACCCTTGACGGGAAGTTCTTTTACATGATAAATGCTCAAGACAACATTATGAACAAGATAGACGTTGCAAAGAGGGAAGTTGTCTCAAGTATACCCATAGGGAAGACAGCCATGTTTTTCGGGATAAAAGAAGGTCAGGATTTTCCGGGCACGGAATAATAAGTGTGTGTTATCACTTGCGTGGTAAAAATGATGGCAACCCTAAAATCGAAGGAGGAGAATTATAATGGATTTACTTAGCGTGGTATTTCCAGTGTCAGGGGTTAAGACGAATATTTTATTGCCACCCCTTGTTGCGATGGTTATCTCTTTTTTTACATCTATGGGGGGAATATCGGGGGCGTTTCTCTTGCTTCCATTTCAGATGAGCTTCCTTAATTATACTGCCCCCTCGGTTAGCGGGACGAACCATGTCTTTAATATAGTTGCGATTCCAAGCGGCGTATATCGGTATATAAAGGAAGGCCGGATGGCGTGGCCTCTGACGTGGGTTGTAGTTATAGGGACATTGCCGGGGGTGTTTATTGGATATTATGTGAGGGTTTTTTATCTTCCCGACCCGAAGGTATTTAAGCTGTTTGTGGGATGTGTGTTGATGTATATAGGAATAAGACTTTTGAAGGAATTCATCGTCAGGAAGAAATCATCCACTCCTACCTCAAAAACATTAGACGACAAGTTTAAAATCAACGCGGGAATTTCCTCTGAGGCCGTAGTAAAAACGATATCCCTATCCATGAGGAAAATAGAATACGAATTCTGGGGAGAGAGATTTTCCTTCAAACCAGTCAGTATGTTCATCATGTCTTTTGTTGTCGGCATCATAGGCGGGGCGTATGGGATTGGTGGTGGGTCAATTATCGCACCATTTTGCGTGGCCATCTTTCATCTGCCTGTTTATACCATAGCAGGGGCTGCTTTGATGGGAACTTTCATAACATCGTTAGCGGGAGCGATTTTCTTCAGCGTAATTCCTGCCACTGGAGGAGTTTCCGCTAATCCTGATTGGTTACTGGGAATTCTCTTTGGCGTTGGAGGATTTGTTGGCATGTATCTGGGGGCAAAGACACAAAAACACATCCCGCAAAAAATCATAAAACTGGCGCTGGGAGCAGTAATAGTTTTCCTTGCGTCAAATTATATAATTCAGTATTTTTAAGGGCTTGTATTATATCCCTTAGCCGGAGTTCTGAAGCCAGCAACGAGGGGATAATCCCCCGTCTTGGCGATATATAAAGCGTGGCGGGATTTACGGGGTGAGGCGACCGTGATGTCAGGTATGTTATGATAAAGTTAAGTTGCCCCATGGAGAGACCGTTTTAATGATGCTGTTAAGATGTAATGAACTACATTCAATCGCACAGTGGCCAGAAGACTGCTGCTCCTGAAAATCCACGGACAAATCTACAACCTACCACAAACAGATAGTGCAATAATAATTATTTGTGTTGACTAATAATATGTATTGTGTTATTATAGTAACTCCCATGCAGGGGTTCCCCGCAAATTCACTACGTCTGTCAGGGAGGCCATACTATGACGTTTTATTTTATCACGCGGGTCAGAGACAGGTGGATTCCCGGCTCAATCTCCGCCTCAAGCGCCGATGACGCCCGCGCCAGCATCGAAGACACTAAATATCCCATCATCGTTATTGAGAATTTCTCATCAAACTAAATCCACTCCGGAGGCAACCCAAATGTATAAGATTACCTGTACACACTGCGGCAATGTAGTTACCACATGGAATAACAGAGGTGGCAGGGGAAGCTGCTTCTGCCGCTGCGGCAAACCCCTCCACTACGCCGACGCCGTGCGCGTGGAATTACCTTAGTCCAATCACATGTTCAACAAAGTAGTAAGGCCTTTTTTCTCCAGGGTTAAAATCATTTAACGCACGATGAAACACCTCTGCGGCCTCAGGGGTGCCCAGAGCCCTAAGTGTCGGTTTTATCCCTAAACTTTCGTAATAATCACATACCGCGCCGACATATTCAATGAGTAAATCTCTCACGTGGTCGTGGTTGAGCCTCTTTGCCTTTTCGGCCAACACCTCGCTTATGGATTCGACGGCGTGATAGACAACCCGCAGGGCTGCCTTTATCTCTTTGACCGCCTTAGGGTCATAGACGGAGATAGCTGGTACGCCTATCCCCATGCCCTCTAATTCCCTCAACAGGACACCGGTGTAAATATCAAGAAACTCTATCAGAAAAGATGGCTCTGACAAGGGGCGTTCGTCATCAATAAAACGCCCGATGCGCTCAATCTGCGCGGCGGCGTCCCTGTCCCCGGTAATAACTGTGACGTGGTGGGCAACGCTGAATTGTCTATGCTCATCCGCCATGGACTGAATTATCTCCCCGCTCCCATGAGCTGCCTCCCAAGGGCATTTAAGAACTGATTCTTGTATTCGCCCTTTTTCGACTTCGAAGTCTCAAGGACATCAATTATAACATTATTTTTCAGAACTACAACTCTCGACTCAAACAGCCCGTTTGGCATAGATGGGAAATCCCATCGCAATTTCTTTACGCCCGAAGTGAATACACGGCAATCGTCCCGGTCAAGCGTCCCATCGAAGCGACTAATCTGAATAGCCTGAATATAATTATTAAAATCCATTAGCGCCTTGTCATGCGATTGATGCCTTGTGATCTTAATGGTTATTTTAAAATTTTTATCCTCATCGGCATATGTCCTCACGCTCCAGTTAAAAGACTCACCGCAGGATTTCAACTTGCAGCCATCTACCGACGACGGTGGGATGTTATTGATGGTTGGGCTGAAATCCCTTAAATCATAAATTGTCTTATTAGAAGTGCCCGAAGCGGTAATCGGCGTTATGTCGGCCATTTGTCCCGTATAATCAAAAAATGGCAGATATTCAAAGACCATATACGACAGCACCGTAAGCAGCGCGAATGATGAGGCGAGAAACCTGAGCTTATGCGGCCTCAACGTATGTACTCCTTCGCCGGGCCAAAGTTTGGGTCTATGGACAACGCCTTTCTGAAATAGACAAGGGCATCATCACGCCTACCCATACCCACCAACACCAACCCCGTTCCATAGACGGGCACGGGGTCGCCGGGGTCGAGATCAGTGGCCTTAGCAAAGTACAGCGACGCCTCACTGGGTCTGTTCTTGTGAAGCATGATAAAACCAGCGCTTACGTATGGCTTTTCGTATGACGGCTTTATAGCGATAGACTTATTGTAATTTGCGAGGGCGTCATCTTCATTGCCACGGCTTAGATAGGCCGAGCCAAGATTGAACAATGCGATGAAATTTGACGGGGTTACATTGGCCGCCCTTTTAAAAAGGCTTATGTCATCGCGCCAGTACGCCGTCTGCCTGACTGATATATATGAAAAGGCCGTTAATATGGCAACCGCGGCAATACAGAGAATAACTCCACGTCGCGCACCGCCCACCGCCCACTGTCCGGCAGCCGTGGCAATAACAATAAACAACCCGATTAGCGGCAGATAGGAATACCTGTCCGCCATAGACTGATACCCCACCTGAGCAAATCCGGCAACCGGCAAAAGCACAGATAAAAACCAAAACCAACCGACAAAAAAATACGGCGTTCGTTTAATAAAAACAACTGAGGCCGCAGACACACTAATCACAACGGCGGCACACAACACGGCCTGAGATATATTAATCGTATCATGGTACACATAAATCGGCGACAGCGACAGCGGCAACACAGTGTTGTACACATACATGGAATATGAAATAAAGGCGTTGCCAAGCCTCTGTGTAAATGGAAGCACATTAAAAAACTCCTCAACATTCCAATCCCTCTGTGCCTGATACGTCAAGACGCCCATAATGGCCGACAATAGAAAAAACGGTATTTTCTCAATGACAATTTGTCTGCTTATTTTTCGGCCTAACGGCCAGTAATCGAAAAGCAAGAGCGCCACTGGCAGCATTACGGCGATGGGTTTAGACAGCAACGAGGCAATAAAACAAAATAAAACCGGTAAATATCTCAAGACCGATGGTTTCTTTACATATGACACGTAAAACAACATCGCACTCAACCAGAAAAACGCGCTCAGCAGCCCCTTCCTCTCGGAAATCCACGCGGCAGTCTCCACATGAAGGGGATGGACGCAAAACAGCGCGGCAACAAATGCGCTCCTCCACAGTGAACCTGTCATCAGGTTAAGAAGTATGAAAAGTAAAACCGTGTTTGCGCCGTGAATAAGGATATTCGTTATGTGATGGCCGGTCGGGTTAAGGCCGTAAATGGTAATATCAAGCATGTGAGAAAGCCATGTGATGGGCTGGCGGTTGCCGGTGTATGCGGTGGTAAATGCCCATAGGACGCCCTTTTTTGTCAATCCATCGCGCACATAGGGGTTTTCTGTCACATAGAGATTGTCGTCATAATTTACGAATTGAAGAGTCCTTACCTCTGAAAACACGCCAAGCGCCATTATAAGTAAGGCGGCAGAGACCGCAACTGCCCTGCCCATCGTCACGTCTCTCTCTGTCCGCTGGATTCATTATGTGTTATTTGGTTATTGCTTCTACTATGGATATGTCTTTTTTTATCCATTCATTTACTATTGTCTCAACCTCCACACCTTTTTTTTGAGAATTCTATTATCACTCCCATCATGTCCGGCTCAATATAAATAGGTGGATACAATTCCGCATATAGACGATAAAACTTACCTCTCTCACCATTGGAAAAATCGTATTCTTTTTTCGTTTATTTTCCTCCCGATAATTTTTGATTCCTTCCTTGTTGCCTTGCTGACAGAAACAATCCTAACTCTGTAACAGCCAGCATCCAACTGCTGGAAAGTATGTACAACAACCATCAGAATACCATATCTCGATGGCTCGGCTGCAACCAGATAGACACCGCGCATTCCAGTCAATTGCTGTTTAGAGGCCACAGTTTATAATTCCCCTTTTTTCACACAACCAGTTTTTTGATAACCGCGGGATTGTAGCAGAAAGCTTTATTTCTGTCAATAGCAATTTAACATCTGGACTTTTCCCTTGTTTTTCCCCTGCTTAGCTGGTTTTCCCTATATTTTTCGGGGGAACTCATGATATTTTACACACTTGATGTAAAACTATTATTTTGCTATAATAGCGCTTGGTGAGGATATAAATGTTGCTTAAAAAAGTCTCTGACGCCGCCCCTTCTGACGCCGCCCCTTCTGGGGCCGTCGGCTCTGTGGATATAACGCGCAGCGTCATAAAAAGCGGTTTTGGCTGAACATCGTCAAACAACCTGGTCGAGGTTAACCAGCTGAGGGGACTTTTTTTACCTATCTCTACCGTTTGTTGACGGGTTTAACAAGCTCAATCTTTCCTGAAGTCATTCCTTAGCGTTAAACAAAGACCCTTGTTTTCTCTTGTGCGGCCTTGCCGTGCACTACAAAAATGAGTAACGCGGAGGATTTATGTCAAAAGACTACAAAGATATGTGGAAAGGGCTTGGACTAAACATTGATGCACACGACGGATTACTTTCAGTATTAACAAACGCTTACACTAATATCTACCTGTCACAAAAAGAACGCCCAAAGGGAATGTCATATTTCGATTTTGTCATATCCGAGGTACACGGCCTGAGAATCGAGGAACTGCTAAACGCAAAAGCCAAGGGCAAAAAGATAATCGGCACGTTTTGTATATTTGTCCCGGAGGAGCTGATACTGGCGGTTGATGGCGTTTGTATCGGGCTTTGTTCCGGCGCCGACGTAGGAAGTGACAGCGCAGAGACACATATACCACGAAACACATGCGCGTTGATTAAGTCTTTTATCGGGTTTAAGCTGAGTGGCATTTGTCCTTACGTCGAAACGGCTGACCTCATAGTAGGAGAGACCACCTGCGACGGCAAGAAAAAGGCATACGAGGCATTTGACAAAATAACCGGAAAAGTCTATGTCATGGAAGTCCCAAATAAAAAGAGCGAAAGTGACATGAGGCTCTGGAAACAAGAAATAAGGCAATTCGCCGAAAAGCTTCAGGCGGTTGCCTCAAAACAGATTACTCCGGAAAAACTGAGAGAGGCGGTCAGGGTTGTCAACGAAAAAAGAGCCGCGCTGCAAAGATTGTCGAGGCTGAGGGGCAGCGACCCGGCTCCTATATCGGGGTTGGACGCGCTCCTGATAAATCAGATTTCCTTTTTTGACGACCCCGTTCGCTTCACGGCTAAACTGAATGAACTTTGTGACGAACTTGATCAACGTGTAAAAGACGGCAGAGGCGTTGCCCCCGCGGGGGCGCCAAGGATAATGATAGCAGGGTCGCCTATGGCTATTCCGAACTGGAAATTACATGCGGTTATTGAGGCCGCGGGCGCGGTAGTTGTCGGTGAAGAGTCCTGCGTTGGTGAGAGAAACTATAGGACGCTTCTTGATGACAAATTCGATTCCATAGACCAGGCCCTCGAAATGATAGCAGAAAGATATCTGACGATAGACTGCGCGTGTTTTACTCCGAACGATGAACGTCTGGACAATATCATCAGTATGGCGGGAAAATTGAGGGCAGACGGCGTTATCCACTACTCCCTGCTGTTTTGCACCATTTATATGATGGAATCATATAAGGTTCAGAACTCACTCAAGGAAAAGGAGATACCGTTTTTGCGTATTGAAACCGATTATTCGTCAGAGGATATGGGACAGTTAAAGACACGTGTCGAGGCGTTTCTTGAGATGATAAAGGGGGCGTGAGCAGTTGAAAAGAGGCGGCATTGATATCGGCTCCAGATTTGTAAAATACGTCGTATTAAATGATGGCGGCACGGCGTCTTTCTATAAATCGGAGACCGGCCATAATCCGCTGTCGGTGTGCAAGCGGTTAATCAGTTCAGACAAGCCTGACAAGCTCACGGCAACCGGCTACGGCAGGCACTTGATGGAAGTATGGGACGACATACAGGCAATCACGGAGATCAAGGCGGTGGCAAGGGGGGCAAAAGAGGTCTTTCCTCGCTGCCGCACCGTCATTGACATAGGAGGGCAGGACACAAAGGTGGTAAGTTTACGAGCTGACGGCAGAGTCCTGGCATTTGAGATGAACGACCGGTGTGCCGCCGGCACGGGAAGGTTTATGGAGATAATGGCAAAGGCGCTCGGTTACGCGATAAGCGATTTCGGGCAGGTCTGCGCGCCAGACAACGACGGCAATATCACCATCAACAGCATGTGCACGGTGTTTGCCGAATCAGAGGTAGTCAGCCTGATAAATAAGGGGGTAGGGCGGGAGCAGATTTCCCGCTCTCTCCACTTATCAATTGCTCAGAAGGTTATTGCCCTCTCAAAGCGGGTTGAGGTAAACGAGGACATTGTCTTTGCAGGGGGGTGCGCGAAAAACCGGCGGCTGATTAGTATGCTTGAGGATTCTTTCCAGAAGACAATATTCGTAAGTGAATCCCCTGATATGCTTGCCGCACTGGGGGCGGCGCTCTACTGACAAAAAATTATTTTTTCCCCTCGTTAATTATATTCGGAAGCGGGTATAATACGGTTTTACGATTTCTGAACTGACATGAACATAGTTAGAGGACTGTTTGGGATTATAACGATTTGCCTTGTTGTATGGGCGATGAGCGAAAACAGGGGTGGGGTAAGGCTCAAACCTGTTATAACGGGGCTTTTATTTCAGATAGCAACGGCGTTTCTGGTGTTAAAAATATCGGTTATCAGGAGTTTTTTCCTGTTTTTGAATGAGGCCGTAATGGTGCTGGAGAAATCCACTCTGGCCGGTACGTCGGTGGTTTTTGGGTATCTGGGCGGGGGTAAGATCCCCTTTGAGGAGAAAATTCCTGGCGGGTCGTTTATATTCGCGTTTCAGTCGCTGCCGATGGTGCTTGTTATCAGTGCCGTGTCGGCGTTGTTGTTTTACCTCAGGGTGCTTCCATACATAGTCAGGGGGTTTTCTTTTGTGTTGCAGAAGGTAATGAAGATTGGTGGGGCGGTAGGGTTGTGCGCCTCGGCCACAGTATTTGTCGGCATGGTGGAGGCCCCTCTGTTTATTAAACCGTACCTGAAGAGACTATCGCGCGGTGAAATCTTTGCCGTGATGTCAGTCGGTATGGCAACGATTGCGGGGACTGTGATGGTGCTGTATGCCAGTATATTAAGCGTGGTGCTGCCGGATGCTATGGCTCATATCCTGCTCCATTCAATAATAAGCGCCCCTGCGGCGCTGGTTTGCGCTATGCTGATGGTGCCGCCAACGGGCAGGATTGAAACGGGTGAAGTTGTTCCGCCACACATATACAAGAGCGCTCTGGATGCAATCGTAAGGGGTACCGCAGACGGCATAGAGCTGCTGATAAGTATAATAGCCATGCTTATTGTCTTTGTCGCATTAGTTTTTTTAGTCAATTATGGGCTTGCAACACTGCCTGACATTTATGGCAAGCCCATTACGCTTCAACGTATTATGGGGGTAATTATGTCCCCTGTTGTTTGGGCGATAGGGATACCATGGACGGAGGCTCAGGCGGCGGGTGCCTTGATGGGGACAAAGACGATATTAAACGAGTTTGTTGCTTACATAGAACTTGCCAATCTTCCTAAGGGCGTGTTAAGCCAAAGAAGCGTCATAATAATGCTTTATGCCATGTGCGGGTTTGCAAATCCGGGCAGCCTTGGAATTTTAATCGCCGGGCTTGGCACGATGGCGCCGGAAAAGAAGGATGAGGTCGTATCGCTTGGGTTTAAATCAATAATAACCGGCACGGCCGCGTCATGTATGACAGGGGCGGTTATTGGTATGTTTTACTGAACAAAAAAGTATGGAAAGAGTTTGCTTAATAAAGTTATAATTTTATATATGGGCAGGAGGTGAATATGTCAGCTAAAGATACTATTAAAAGCGAGATAGATAAACTGCCTGAAAATCTTCTGGCAGAAGTTTTTGACTATATTCAATTTATTGAAATGAAAAATGAAAAAATTCTTCTCGCTCAAAATTATCAGGAGCTGTCAAGTCCTGTGTTTGCAGCAGTATGGGATAACGATGAGGATGCTGTTTATGACAGTCAGTCGTCCAGAATCTTATTGGCTTGAGGACGTAGTGGAGAGACAGATTCTGGACAAGCCGGAATGACTACAAGACAAGCCGGGCGGAGACAATTTTTTGTCGCGAAGTGAGAAGATTTGTTATAAGCATTCTTAGATTATTCAGCTTTTCTTATCGCCTCAAGCAGTCTCCCGATTTCTGCGGATGGGCTGATGCCCAATTGTGTCTCAAATGTGCGCTTACACTTGTTATATAGGGCAACGGCCTCCGGCTTCAAACCTGCCTTCAGATAAAATGTAATCGTGCGCCTGTAACACTCCTCCCTAAGGTTGTCCGCCTCTATAGCTGATTTATAACACTCTATGCCTTTGTCCCAATCATTGATATTCTCGTATAATGTCCCTGCCTTGCAGCAAAGATTGACGAACTCATCCTTATGCTGTTCTCTATAGTGTTCGGCCCACGGCTGGTCTTGCTCGCCCGAAAGGAAGCCGCCTTTATAGATTGTTGCGGCTCTGTTGTATAGCTCATATATCTTTTGTTCGGCGTCTGGTAATGCTATCTGACGTTTAAACTCATCTATAATGTCCCGTAAGGCCCATACGTCTATCCAGCAGTAGTCAGGGTTAATGGAAATGGCGTGGTCAGTCGAAACAATTATATCGTAATCTGCGCTGAGAAGTTTACGAAGGCGATGAAGTGTGGTGCGAAAAGATGTTGCCGCCGCGTCGCCGTCAGCTTCTGGCCATAGGGCGTCTGACAACTGCGTAGTGCCGACTTCTTTTCCTCCAAGTGCTATGACCGCCTTCAGGATTTCGAGTGGTTTTTTCTGTGTCTTACCAGAGAATTTGACGGGCTTGCCGTCTATTTCTATCGCGAACTTTCCCAGTGTATAGATTTTTACGGGATATGGCCAGTTATCGTGCTTGTAGCCTCCGGGGGTAATTTCATGATTCCTTATCATTTGTTTAATGAAATCCGGCTCAATATTCCTTTCGAGGGCGGCCTTGCATAGACGCTCTGTGGAACTCTGTAAAAAAAATGTAAAACTATGCCCGGTTGTCTTTGAAACGGCGATACCTTTTGTAATATTTTCTACGAATTGTTCTTCGTCTTTTTCGTACAGCGCTATTAGAGCCTCAAGCATTGGGCAGTTATAAGTGGTAAGTATACTTCCGGTAGAAACGCCGAGATTTAAGCTCTCTTTGATATGACGCCTTGCCTCTGCATACCGTCCGGCTTCTGCTAATACATATGCCTCAATGTATTCCATAATTCCAAGCTGTAAAGGGGCATATAATTCTGTAGCTAACTTAGTATTTATTTCAGCGTGATCGATAGCCGATTGATAGTTGCCACGGCTGAGTGCTAAAAGTGAAGCCATGTTATGATAGTAAATGCGCGCATAACACTGTATGCTTCCTATAAAAGATGCCATTTTCTTAAAATATTCCTCCGCCATTTCATTATTGCCAATAGGGAGGGAATTATAAATACCAACCCCGCAAAGCATTGAATCTATCATGTGTAGGTCATATTCTTGCGCAAGTTTTAACCCCTCTTCTATAGTCTTTAGACTCTGTTTATAAGAGGCGCAATAAAAATTATATAACGCCTTAGATCTATGAAACATTAATCTTGGCAAGACATGTCCCTCTGCTTTTTCAATAACTGGAGATAGCGTTTCTACTAAAACGCCAGCCTTATAAACTCTGCCAGTCCAGAGATAGTATAAAATCATGGTATGCCCAAGAGATACAAGCTGCATAATATTTTGGGAACCGCGTAATATCCCCAACGCCTCCTCCTCCCAGTAAGGCATGTTGGGATGATTTGGCTGCCGGAACACAAGCGCCGAGAATATGCTTATGGTTGTCCGGTTTCTAAGCTCTGATGAGATAAGCGGCGTGGATGCAATATCATACCGTTTCGCCATTATATCGAATTCATGAATCCAATTATCCAGAGGATGAAAATCCTTCCATTCATAAATATACGTATCCATAACGGCGCAAAACGCTGAAAACAAACCTTCTGGGTCATTCATCAATTTGAATTGTGCGTACGCAGCCTCAAGACTTTCACGCGCTAGCGCTGGATTGCTTTGCAGCTTGGTCATGCCTTTCCAATAAAGCAGCCACGGCTGGTCTTTGATAAAATCGTCGGGAATCGCGGCAAACCATTTCTTCAAGATAGCACCTCGGCCCTGGGCAATCATCGGCTCGGTGTGTTTGAGCATTATGGACGATAGCTTTTCAATATCAGAGGTGTCTATGCATAGTTGGGCGGCTGCCTCGAAATGGCCGTTTTCCTCTAATATGTCCACGGCCCGACGCGCTATCTCAGCTTCGCGCTCCCTTGTGAAGTGTGCCTTGGCACGGGTGAGTAAAAAGTCATGGAAAAGGTCGTGATACTGGAATATAACTCCACGGTCTGTATGTTTTTTTGTAATAAAATACTGGCGGTGCTTCTTTGATAATATCCTATGGGTCTGCCCACATCCGGTTAATCTCTCCGCCATAGGGACGCTGAATTCCCTGAGGTACGCCGTCTTAAGCAGGCACTCCTGCTCAACAGGTTCGGTGTTTTCTAATATCTCACTGGCAAAGTAGTCAAAAATGGCCTCATTTACACCCGCAGTTTCAAAATGGGTGATAAAAGACGCAAGGTCTCCTCGTTCGATTGCCAAAGTAAGTCCAGCCGCCCAGCCGTCCATCTTTTTGTGCAACTGCCTGATTACATCCTCCGGCACCTCGTTCCTCGTGGAAGCCTTGACCAGTTTTGATGTGTCGTCAAGGGTAAAAAGTAAATCATTCCATTCGACAAGGCCTAGCCCATCGTTTCTCCTGATTTCAGCATACTCAATCGGAGGCTCACCCCGACTTATTACACAAGCGGCAAATCCCTCCGGCATCAGGGGGAAAAGTCCTCTCACTATCACGTCATGAACTATTGAATTCGCGGGGGCGTTCTGATAATTGTCGAAAACGATTACAAACGGGGCATGGGCTTCCTTTGAACCGTGGGACCCCATAATATTTGAGAATAACTCTTTAAAATATCTTGTGGCGAAGCCCTGTACGTTATTGAAATATGCGGAGGTAAACTCCGGCAGCGTTATTTGTTTCTTTTTATGTGGCAGCATTGAAACGGCAAGGCTCATGTAGTAGAAAAAAGAGGCCGCGTCAATGTCCATTTCATCCATATGGTACCAGATGAAGGGATTTCCACGATTCTTAAGATAGCTTGCGGCCAACGTGGTTTTCCCAGAGCCGCCAGGGGCCGAAACCCATACGACCCGCTTTTGCAAGGACCTGTCTATGGTGCGAAAACACGGCTCCCGCTCTATAACCCTGTCAAGGTCAGGAGCCGTTATCTTCGATAATACTGCCGCCGCCACTGTTTATGATTCCTTATGGATTAATATTTTGAGTCTTGTCTTAAAACAACTTATACGACAACCTCGCGTAAGCTGTATATCCCTGAGCGGTATTTCTGGCGTCGAAATCGGCAAGCCCAACCACGAGTGCGCTGAATTTCCCTGATATCCACATAATTGACGGCCCGGCCTGATAAAGCCGAACGGCCGTGCTGGCGATCTTTTCTCCGTCAACATGACTATCCGACCCGAATGTGGCGTTCAGGTGCGCCCCCAAAAGCAAGTCCGGTCTTACAAAATAACCTGTGTAGCCCTCGACTATCATCTCATTTCCAGCCCTTGTACCAGTGTCTTTGTTTTCCGTGTACATATTGTACTTGAAGGTAAGCTCCATGTCAAGGCCGCCTATTTGTTTGGCTACGCCCACGGTTGGCCTGAACTTCCACACGTTTTGACCCATGTTTGCAGCCCTGTTCTTATTGTAATCGCCCGTTGGGAAGTCGAAGTAAGAGCCGGCGGCAATATACGTCCCGGAGGACGGGTCGTCAACAAGCCAGTAACCGGCAAGGAATGTTGTATCGCCTATACCGGTATTCGAATTGCCCGAAAGCTCTGTTTTGCCGACGGGAAGTATCCCGGTTAAGATAATCGTATTGCCAAAAAGGGATTTATTATAGTAAGTAAGCCTTTCGGATGCCTGGTAGAGCTTTGCGCCAAGATTGTTTGAGGCTACATCTCCGGTGTTGTCCTTGAGTTTTGACGCCGAATAAAATATGGGATATACAGTAAGGTATATCTCATTTGGACCATTTACCCCACCCACATTGTTCTCAAAAGGATCCACTGCCTGACAATCAATCGCAGCCAACATTGTTATAAGCATGATACCCATGACAAGAACCATTTTAAAACCCTTCACTTTCAAATCCTCCAGTTATAAATGATTATAAACCGTCTCGCGGCTTCTTCTGTGTATATCTCAATTGCCGGTTTCGATTTCCCTAAGAAAGCCACTGACGGCCTTTAAATATGCCTCTGTTTCCTCAAGGTGTGGCATGTGGGCGGATTCATTAAAGACTACTGAGCGCGCCCCCGGTATCTTATTGTTATAAAATGTTACTTTGTTAAAGTCAGGATTAACGCATTCGTGAGCGCCCCATGTTAAAAGAACCGGAACATTAATATCACCCAGCTTGTTGGTTATGTCGTAGCTTCTAAGAACCCCGGTGAAGTTAAAAATACTTTGGCCTATCATATGATTATAGAAGGCAATATTTTGTTTTCCAATGCTTTTGTATAGACAGTCAGGCCACGGATCTAAACGGCAATAAGAACATTTATATAAGGCCATTGACGCTGTCTCAAACTGCTCTTTGTTGAATTTCTCAGAAGCAGATTTGTCCGTACCGCTTGCCGAACGGAGAACGCTGCGGTACTCATCCGGCATTGAAGCAATGGAGCTCTTAATATCGTCATAAAATCGCTGACCGTTAAGCATTGAACTGGCAAGTATCAGGCTTGTTATCGCCTCACACTTTGCCTCAACAAGGCAGGATACAACAATTGCGGCGGCGAATGAATGCCCTAAGGCGTGGCAGCGTTTCAGCCCAAGCGCCTCGCATACCTGTTTAAGCTCGCGGCCCAAATATTCGACGTTCCACCTCGACTGGTCATCGCTCTTAGTGGAGTTCCCGCAGTCTGTCTGGTCATAGAAGATAACAGGACGCTCATCCGCAAGGCCATTCAAAGGTTCCATGTAGTCATGGGAAAACCCCGGGCCTCCATGAACCACGACAAGTGGGATGCCACTGCTATCCGCCCCGTATATTTTATACCATATCTTACCGCCGTCAATATCAAGAAAACCCTCTTCAGTCCTCATTCCACAACCTCCCAAGATAATGTATGTATTCAAAACACACCAAAGCGGCATTATAGCATATCAGCACTTACATATCACTTACAGATTGACACTTTTAAGAATAAATTTCGGAATTTAAGAAAAACATTTCAGCGGCGGCTAAAACTCTGCGGCTAAAACTCCGCCCTGATGCCAAACTCAATCAGCCGCCCATTATAGGTTCGGTTGGCGTAGAGGAACTGTGAGTTGTTAAACAGGTTATTGCCCTTCAGGAACAACTCTGTCTTTATGTACTTGTCCTTATATATCTGCTTTGAGACGTTAGTATCCCAGATGAAGGAGTTGTCAAAGTATGTGTAGCTGTTGTTGTAATCAGATTGGACGATGTGCCACCTTGCATAGTGTCCCTTGAGAGACGCCCTAAAGGTGCGCTTGTCGTTATATTCGACGCCTATGTCTATGGAGTACCGCGGTGTGTCCTCCGCAAGGGCGCCGGTATCTTTATCTCTCGCATCCATGAAGGTAAACCCCGAACTTAACGTCGTATTATAAATCGGTATAGTGCTTACATTAACCTCAAAACCCTGTCTGACCTCTTTTTTTTGATTAATTGCCTGTTCAGTGTCAGTGCTGATGGTAGTGAGATTTATCGCGTCTGTGACATCGTGCCTGAACAGAGTGGTTTTAAGCCAGAGGTATTTTAACAGCGTCGTTTCGGCACCCAGTTGATACGACATAACCTTCTCAACTTTGAGGTCTTTATTTGCTACAAACGTCATAGGGCCGGCCTGCATACTGACAGATGTCTGTCTTGCGGTTGGCGCGTTAAAACCCCTTGCAACAATAAGCCTAAGGATTGTCTCCTTGCCGACCTGATACGTAATCCCAAGGCTTGGGCTAAGGAAACCCCCGCTGAGGTTAAGATAATCATAACGCAGCCCCGGTGTAACCGCAAACTTGTCAAGGGCAATCGTGTCGTTGATAAAAACGGCGTATTTCGTATAAACCTGCCTGCCTCCTTCTATGAGGTCAGAGGATAGCTGCATATTGTCATAATCGCCGCCTGCCACGATGCTGTGAACAGTGTTATTCCAGTTGAAGACTATGCTGCCACCGATGTCTTTGTCAAGATTTGAGTTTGGGGTGGAATTGTCTTTGTTTGCAACAACAGTGTTGTAAAAGCGCATTGAACGAAAAGAGGCCTTAATTGTCGCCTCGTTGCTTATGTGATAATCGGCGTTTAAGACGAAATATGTCCTGTGGCTGTCGCTGGCAAGGGTGGGTTGCACAGGCTGTCCCCTGTCATCTGAATAGCTGGCAATCATTCCGATTTGAAAATCATTCGTTACGTCAAATTTAAATTTAGTATAAACCCACTGCTCATCAACCGGCAGGTTCTTTGAGTAACCTTCTGAGGCAGTTCTGCCAGCAGCCGCATAATATCCAAACTTGTTTATCGTTCCCCGCGCCTCTATCCTGTCATCCCATGAGTTGTAAGCGCCGTAAGATGAGTACACTGTGACATCCGCCGGTTTTGTACCCCCCGCGTCCTTTGTTATTATGTTAATAACCCCTCCAAGAGACGAACCCCACACGCTGGAGGCAGGGCCCTTGATTATCTCTATTCGCTCAATGTTTTGGACGGGTATGGTGTTTGGGGTTACTGTCTCCAAAGACAAATCATTTAATGTGACACCGTCTATAAGCACCCTGGTTTGTTGAGGTTCGGAGCCTTGAATACGAAACAGCCCACCGGCGCCACCGGGTTTTACCTCAATAAATGTTCCGGTTATATATTTGAGTAAGTCCTGAAGGGTATGGGCGTTGATAGTTTTGATTTCATCGGCGGTTATTACGACGATGTTCTCCGCCGACTGTGATACCGGCTTAAGGTATCGTGTCTGGGTTATCGCCATATCGTCCTTTCCAAAATACATGGAAAGCGCCGATTCCTCAGACTCCGCAAGGGCATATAAGACTGTGGGATAGAAAACCAACACAGCGGCAAGAAAATGTAGCGCCCTGTCCCTATATCTTATTATTAATTTCATTTGTTATAATACCCCTAGCGTACTGTGTTTAGATTTTAACGCTGTATGGACATTATACGTGAAAGTTATAAATAAAAGTAAGGTGATGAAGAAATAAATATGAGAGCGAAAATGTTTAAATATTTTTTGGGGTATTCAGTAATGGGGGGCTTTTTAATCCTGGTGGCTGTGTCTCTGGTGCTGTTTATGATATATGTGTCCCCAGCCAGTGCGCTTGATGTGACGGTTATAGAAAGTAGCGCGATTAAACCGTATGAAGACGCCATAAAGGGGTTTGAATCAGCGTGTAACTGTAACATTAAGAGGGTAATACCGGTAGACCGCAGTGGATTTAATATCGAAGAGATAAAAAGCTCAAGACCAGGCATGGTCGTCGCCGTTGGGCAAGAGGCGCTGACTACGGCGTTGGCGTTTAAGGACATACCTGTGGTGTATATGATGGTGCTGAATCCCTCCGCAATTATTCAGGGGCATGACAATGTGTTTGGCGTAAGTATGGAGATACCGGCGGCCAGACAAATAGCCTCATTTGTGGATGTATTTCCCTGGGTAAAGCGGCTTGGGGTTATTTATAATCCGGCCAACAAGGATGTCTTTATGAAAGATGCGGCTCAATCGGCAAAAAGGCGGGGGGTTGTTTTGGTGGAGAAGAAGGTGCAATCACCCAAAGAGGTGCCCTCTGTGTTGCAATCAATAAGGGATAAAATTGACGCGTTGTGGATACTGCCGGATGTGACGGTGGTGACACCCGAAAATATCGAATTTATCATGTTATACTCAATAGAATCAAATATACCGGTGATTACATTTACGGACAGGCATGTTGCCCTTGGCGCTGTGATGTCGTTAAACATTGACCCTTATGAAATAGGCAGGCAGGCAGGGGGGCTTATCGCCTCAGGCACTGGACATATTAAAAAGCAAGTATACGAGGCGTCTATTGCAAGGGTATCCGTTAATCAGATAGCAGCCCTGAAGATGGCGATTGCGGTTAACGAAAGGTTTAAGAATAGTGGTTTTGCTAAAATTGCGATGGATGTATATGAATGAAGATATTGAGCATATACCGCAGTAGTTTCAGCGCAAGGGTTTTTGCGACAGCCGCGTTGTTTCTGGTTATCTTTTCAGTTGTCCTCACCACAAGCTTTATTTTAAATGAAAGGCGGTCTCTGAGGCACGGGCTGATAGTTAAGGGAACGCTCATTACAGAGCTTCTTGCCTCAAATTCGAGAATTGGGATATTTGCCGAGGATAAGGATTTAATAATACCTTCTGTTGATACTGTTTTAAAAGACACAGAGGCCATCTCCGCCTCCGTGTTCAATGTCGCGGGTAAGCTTATCACTGAACAAACAAGAGAATTTGGGGATGATAAAAGTGTAGATAACCCGGAACAATTAATTGCACAGATGAGGAATAGTCTGATGCCATTACATACTGAGAATGGCAATACCATTGAGTTTTGGTCTCCGGTGACGGCATATACCGGATATACGTCAACCCCATATTATTTTGACAATATTCAAAAGGCAAAACCAGGGCGGTTGGTAGGCTATGTAGGAGTAGCTCTTTCTATGAAGTCCTTAAGACATGACATAAAAATCCTCACATATAAAAGTATTTTGGCGTCATTGTTTTTTCTATTTGCGGGATTAGCCACAGTATATGTTTTTATAAGGCATATTTTACGGCCGGTCAGGGAGCTGACAGATAGCGTAAGACACATCGAATATTCCGATTTCCCAAAAAAAATTCCCGTCTTACACACAGATGAGTTCGGGCAGTTAGCCGAGTCTTTTAATGATATGATAGACGAACTGCAAAAAAGGCAGGAAGACAAAAGCCGGCTCGAAAATCAACTCGTTCATACGCATAAAATGGAGGCAATAGGGTGTCTTGCAACGGATATATCTCGTGATTTTATCTACCTGATAAATACGTTCACGTCAAAAATATTCGTGGCAAGGAATTACTTATCCCCTGGGCATAAGGCATACGAAGAGCTTGACGCCCTCAGAGACGCTCTTGAATACGCAAGGGAACTCTCAAAAAAGCTTGCAGACTTTTCAAAAAACTCAACTACCTTTTTTGAAGTCCAGTCACTCGCCATTGTTCTGAAACAGGCGCTGCCACTAGTGATGGTAAACTCCCCTATTAAACTCAATATGTTAATTGATGATAATCTCAGACAGTGTAGATTTGATAAATGGCAGATAAGCCGTATCCTTGGATATATCTTAACCAACGCAATAGAGGCATCCCAGCCCGACAGCACAATAACAATCAAGGCCGCCAATATAGACATCTCTAACCACACCCATTTAAAAGATGGACAGTACGCCCTGATTTCAATATCTGATAAGGGAATTGGAATCTCACCCGACAATATAGAGAAGATATTTACCCCGTTTTTTACCACTAAATATAAGCACTACGGGCTTGGTCTTGCGGTTGCGTTTTCTATAATAAAAAACCACGGTGGACACATTGAAGCAGAATC
>JADFYL010000037.1 GCA_015233045.1 Nitrospirota bacterium
ACGCGGCAAGGTTGCTTGAGTTTCCATTTATGTGCATCCACACGCCGGCAGACAACATGGTTGCCGCATATCTGCAGGGGCTTTTTGATAAGAACAGGCCATATGCCCTAAGCAACATCCTTGATATGCTCATGGAAATCGAGGAGTATAAGGATGCGGCGAAGGGTTTCTGTGCCCCGAATATCCTGCTTGGCGCCCCGCAGAGAAAGGCCGGTAAGATATTTGTTGACATGACCGGCGGCACAGAAGGCTCAAAAGACCTCTTTCAGGTCTTCTCCTCAAGCGGAATTAATACAATTGTAGGTATGCACCTGAGCGAAGACCATAAAAAAGAGGCCGAAAAATATCACATAAATGTGGTAATCGCCGGGCACATCTCAAGCGACAATCTGGGAATGAATTTGCTGTTTGACAGAGTATTTGCACAGAGCACTGTTGAACTGACAGGCTGTTCCGGGTTTAGGCGTATCGCGCGCGGCAATGTTATATAATAATATATGAATGGATTTTCAGGGAATCTGAATGGATTTTCAGGGAATTCGCGAAGAGATAAAATCCCGCATAGATATAGTTGATGTTGTCTCAGACTATGTCGGACTAAAAAAATCAGGGGCACGCTTCAAAGGTCTGTGCCCGTTTCATGCGGAGAAAACGCCGTCGTTTGTCGTCAGTCCCGAAAAACAAGTCTTCTACTGCTTTGGCTGCGGCACGGGTGGGGACATCATCACCTTTGTTATGAAAGAAGAGGGGATTTCTTACAACGAGGCAATAAGAAAACTTTCCGAACGCGCCGGTATTAAACTTGAACCTGTCCACAAACAAAATATACAGGAAAGGGAAGTGCTCCTGCAAATCCATAAGGCCGCGGCGGCATTTTTCAAAGGACAACTAAGGAGATCCGAAAAGGCCATAAAATATCTCAACGCACGGGGCATCACCAAAGAGTCAATTGAGAAGTTTGCAATCGGCGCCGCCCCTGGGGGCTGGGACGGGCTGCTGCGGCATCTGAGAAAGGAAGGCTTTCAGGACAGACACTTAAGGCTCTCCGGGTTGGTTACATTTAAGGAAAACAGCTCCTTTGACTTCCACAGGGACAGGATAATGTTTCCCATACTTAACTCCGCCGGTGATATTGTGGCATTTGGCGGGAGGGCAATGGAAAAAGATGTCGAGCCTAAATATTTAAATTCCCCTGAGACGCTTATTTTTCAGAAGAAACGCATTCTCTTCGGCCTCAGCGCGGCAAAAGATGGTATCACGGGCGCGATCAACATCGTGGAGGGCTATATTGATGTGGTCATGTGTCACCAGTATGCGTTTACAAACACGGTGGCGCCACTTGGAACGGCATTGACGGACGAACACACAAAGAGCCTCAAGAGATTTGCAAAGGAGGCCGTCGTAATCTTCGACGGCGACGACGCCGGTATCAGGGCGGCAAAACGAGCCATGCCCGTAATTCTCAAAAGCGGACTGCTTGCCAGGGCGCTCCTTTTGCCTGAGAAAAACGACCCGGACAGCTATCTGAGGTTGCACGGGGCAGTGAGTTTTAAAGAGCTGATAGCCGGGGCCAACTCATATGTGGAATTCATGCTCAAAACTGGCGGCTATGGCGTTGACAATCTCAGAGAGATATACGATACATTAGCCGGCATAGAGGATACGGTGCTAAGGGCCACACTGGTTGAGGAACTATCGAACAAGGCATCAATATCAGGGCATGAACTGAGGGAAAAATTCAGGGGAAAAGGCCATAAACCAACCAGTACCGCCCGTACAATCAGGCCGCGGGTGAAAAAAAGGCCGGAAGAGGAGATGCTGCTGCGCATTTACCTGAGTGTTCCCGATGTGGCAGGGATGTTTACACCCCTGCTGGAAATGGAATTGCTTGAAGACGAATTGATAAAAAGGATATTCGGCGAACTCTTAAACGCTAACATCAGTCCAACTATCGAGGGGCTGTCCACTATTTGCACAGAAGAGGAGATCGCCTACGTCACCGGCCTGATGGTGTATTCGCTTGACCAGATGGACGGCGAGGAAAGCATAGAGAAAAAAATCAGGGACTGCGTGAAAAGCCTCAAGTTAAGCTGGGTAAATAAAAAGCTGGGAGAGATTAAGGAAAAAATAAAAAAAGCCGAGCTTGCCAATAATTCCCAAGAGGTGATTTCGCTTTCGCAGGAAAACATAAAATATATCAACGAAAGGCGCGGCCTGTCATAAGCCATGGGTGGCCCGTCTGGCAGGTTGCCGCCCTTGCTTGACAGCAGTCCGCTTATTTATATAACCTAGGTGCGTGAGGAAACCATTGGACAAAAGAGTGAAAAAGGGTCTGGTGTCAGGCGCGAAGGTTCTTGTCAGTGGGGCGATTCTATATGTGCTGCTTTCCAAGGTTGATCTGAACAGGGTTTTTTCGCTGCTTAGAAATATAAATCTGTTGTATTTCTTTATGGCTTGTCTGTTGTGCGTTGTTTCGGTTTGTTTCGTTTCCAAGAGGTGGCAGTTGTTTATCTCTGACGATATTCCCCTGAGTAAACTATTTTCACTCAACATGATAGGGCTTTTTTTTAATAACATAATGCCGGGGACAACCGGAGGCGACGCCGTGAAGGTGTTCTATGTCTATAAGAAGACAGGGAGTGGTTTGATTGCCGCGGGGTCAGTGTTTATGGACAGGTATATAGGGCTTGCAAATATTATTTTCATCGGAATGGCGGCCATGATGTTTGGCTTGAACAGGCTTGCCGGCACTGGTGTTGAGTTTTTTACTCCGGCGGTAACTGCGGCCTTTGTTGTGGGGAGTTTTATAGTGTTCGGGTTTCGCTTAGGCGGAAGATTTGCCTCTGTTGCGAAGTTTTATGAATACTTTCATTTATATATGAGGAATACTAAGGCCATCGCATTGTCATTTATGCTGACAACGGCGGCGCAGCTCATCGCCATTGCCTGTGTGTATTTGGTGGCAGTTGGTTTAGGCGTGAATCTTGGCGTCTTAGACCTTTTAATATTTGTGCCTGTAATAATATTGATTGCCTCGATTCCTATTTCGATTTCAGGGCTAGGGCTGCGGGAAGGGGCATTTGTACTGCTTTTTAAAAGGGCGGGAATTGCTGAGGAGACGGCTATCGCGATTTCTTTCGGGTGGTATTTAACCACACTGGTGGCGAGCCTACCGGGTTTTATCTTCTATCTGTATAATAAAACAGAGGCCGACGGTGAGAAGACCGGCGATAAGGTTATTGAAAGTGTTTGACGATCCAAAAAAACAGTTAGGGGTTATCAGGCGTGGCGTCTCCGAGATAATAGATGAGCGGGAGCTGCTTGATAAGTTGGCACGCTCTCAGGCAGAGAATCGTCCGCTTAGGATAAAGGCGGGTTTTGACCCAACCGCCCCCGACATACATCTTGGGCATACCGTGTTGATTGAAAAGATGCGCCACTTCCATGAGCTTGGCCATGAGGTAATATTCCTAATCGGCGACTACACCGGCATGATAGGCGACCCAACCGGCAAAAACGAGCAGCGTAAGCCACTGTCCAAGGAGGAGATTGACTCAAACGCGGCGACATATAAAGAGCAGATATTCAAGATACTTGACCCGCAGCGTACTAAGATAGTGTTTAACAGCGAATGGTTTTCTAAGATGTCCGCGCAAGAGGTAGCCAGCCTTGGGACACTTCTGACGGTTGCCAGGATGCTTGAGCGCGATGATTTCAAGAAACGCTTTGAGGCGCATAACGATATATCGCTGCTTGAATTCTACTACCCACTGTTTCAGGGCTATGACTCAGTAGCGCTGAAGGCCGATGTCGAACTTGGCGGCACAGACCAGAGGTTTAATCTCCTGATGGGCAGAACCCTCCAGAGAAAGTACGGCATTGCCGAGCAGGTGGTCATAATGATGCCGCTTCTGGAGGGCCTCGACGGCGTGAACAAGATGTCCAAGAGCCTCGGCAACTACGTCGGCATCAACGAACCGGCAAAAGAGATATACGGCAAGTTGATGTCCATAAGCGATGAGCTGATGATGAAATATTATACGCTGTTAAGCCACAAGGAGATTGATGAGTTAGCCGCGCTGCGTGAGGGACTGGCAACCGGGACAGTTCATCCTAAAACGGCAAAAGAG
This sequence comes from Nitrospirota bacterium, assembly GCA_015233045.1. Lineage (GTDB taxonomy): Bacteria > Nitrospirota > Thermodesulfovibrionia > Thermodesulfovibrionales > Magnetobacteriaceae > Magnetominusculus. The sequence continues at coordinate 4,131 of JADFYL010000037.1, forward strand.
GAACTTGCCCTTGAGATTGCTGAAAGATACCACGGGGCAGATGTGGCGAAAATTGCAAAAGACTGGTTTGATTTGATATTTACATCGAAGGAGATCCCTGACGACATTGCCACGTACTCATACGAATGGACAGAACCCACTGTCTGGCTGCCCAAGCTCCTGAAAGACACCGGCCTTTGTGAAAGCACAGGGCAGGCAATTCGCCTGATAAATCAGGGAGGCGTTAAGATTGATGGCCGCAAAGCAGACGGACAGGACGAAAAACTCCCTGCGGGAGAGTATGTATTAAAGGTTGGAAAGAGGAAATTCATGAGGATTAAACCGTTATAGCGCGGCGTATTGGGGGGGATTGGATGTCCGGCATCTTGTTTGCCTTCACACGAAATGATACCACACTAAATGTGTACAAATTTGTTGCTGCTGTATGTTATGATAGCATAGCGTGAAAAAGGTAATATTATCATACATTGAGAAGGTGCCGGCGCTTTCGCCGACGATAGCGAAGATTGTGCAACTGACCAGCAGCGACACATCCTCAGCCGTTGACCTTGTGCAGGCGATTAAGCTTGACCCTGCCCTTACGGTAAAGGTGCTGAATCTTATAAATTCCTCTTATTTCGGGATGCCTCAGGAGGTTACTTCCATAAACAGGGCTATCATCCTGCTGGGGATGAATACGATAAAAAATCTTGCCTTAAGCGCCGAGGTTCTGTCTTCGTTTAATCCGTCAAAGGGGGCGTTGTTTAATGTTGATAAGTTTTGGCAGCACAGTCTGGCCTGTGCGATTTCCTCCAAGTTGATTGCGCAAAGAATTGTTAAAGACCCGGTGAAGCGGGAAGAGTTTTTTATCGCGGGACTGATTCACGACATAGGGAAGATTTTTTTTATTAAGCATTTTCCACGAGATTACTTGTCTATGGTGAAAAAAGTAGGGAGTTCTGACAGTTTGAATCATAAAGAGAGGCTGTTATTCACAATGGACCACGCGGAGGTTGGCGGGCTTATAGCCGAGAAATGGGCGTTGCCCCCGGACCTTGTTATGTCAATTCGTTTGCATCACGAAAAGACAGTCAAAAGTGAGACGTCTTTTTTGCCAGCCTCAGTGTATATTTCAAACCTTTACTGTAAGACAAACGGGTATGGTGATGACATCGGGGCGATGGTTGCAAAGGAAACGGACGAGCAGGACTGGGGCAGACTTAATCTTCATAAGGCGGACGAGGCGGAGATATTGTCGTGTCTGCCGGAGAAGGTTGAAGAGGCAAAGGTTTTTTTACAGGTACGAGGTAAATAGATGACTCCAAAGGCCGCTATTGACAAATACATGGATATTTCGGCAATAGCACGGTCAGGAAGAGATTTAAGGAGGCGGTTGTTTATGAAAAAGATGGTCTTAATGATTTTGGTTTTATTTGTTATCACCTCCTGCGGCACGAAGGAGGTCAAGGTTCAGCCCAAGGAATCCACAAGGGCGTTGGTCTCGGTTGAGCAGCTTCAAAAAATCAGGGAATATTACGTCAAAAAAGACGCGGAAGGGCTGCGGTCAATGATAACGGCCGAAGGGTTTAAGACGATAGCCGCCAACATGAAAAGCTTCGATTCTGTGGAGCTGCAGTTTACCCCACGCTGGGTTGAACTCAGGGACGACGGCGTTGTGGTGTCATCCTCGTGGGACGGCACATGGAGACAGGCAGGGCAGACTGTGGCAGAAAAGGGTTCGGCCATGTTTCTCTTTAAGGGCACACCCTTAAAGCTGGACGCGGTATTGCGTGACAGCCCCTTTATTTATCCTTAACAACGATGGCCGCCAATTTTCAATGCTTAGGATATTGAGAGAGCGGGTTCACTCCAGCAGGGAGTACGGGGCGCTTGACCGTAATTTCCTCGCGTGGATAAGGACGAGCGTGTCGCTTCTGGCCTTTGGCCTTGGTGCGGAGAAGTTTGGTGCCTTTATGGAGAGTTTATCGAGGGTTGACCGTACCAAAATAGCCGACTACGCCCATCGCGGCAGCTCTTTGGAACATGAAGGAATTGCTATAATGGTAATAGGTTCGGTGGTGGGGCTGCTTGGTTTTATACAATATCTGATGAGATTGAAACGAATGGACGATAAGATTTACACTATTCCCTATATATCGTGTACAGCGATTACGTTTCTGGTTGTCTTAACCGGAGTTTTGTTTACAATAAATCTTAGATAGGTGTTTTAGGGTTTAATGTTTTTAAAATACAAGACGAACGAATATAGCCGTGCGCAGGTACATATGGCGAACGAGAGGACATTTCTCGCGTGGGTTCGTACGAGCATAGCCGTCATGGCGTTTGGCTTTGTAGTTGAAAAGTTCGGGTTGTTTATGCTGAAAATCACCGAACTGCTCTCTTCCATCGGCGAGAAGCAGATGAGGCCTGAAGGCGCGGCACATCTCCCCTCAAAACCGGACATATCGCTGTTCTCCTCAAAAATCGGCCTGCTGCTGATTATCATTGGGGAGGTGATTACCCTTATCTCTTTTATGAAATACATGAACACGGCCAGACAGATAAGACATGAGCTGTATCATCACTCCATCGTCTTAGACCTCCTGATGACGATTGCCATAATAGTTATTGCCGTATTATTTACCGCACATTTGATAGAATCAAGGATGTGACATGCTGTCTGGCTATAGTACGAACGATAAGATTCGCCCCCTGAATGAACTGATTAAAATTGTTGGGGAAAAACGTGCTGAGGGGAAAAAGATAGTCTTTACCAACGGGTGCTTTGACCTGATACATGCCGGTCATGTCAGGTACCTGCAACAGGCAAGGGGGCTTGGTGATATACTCATAGTTGCCGTAAACTCTGATAGTTCAGTCAGAAGGCTGAAACCCCGCAGGCCGATTGTACAGCAGGAAGAGAGGGCGGTTGTTTTGTCTGCCCTTGCGCCGGTGGATTTCGTCTTAATATTTGACGAGGACACGCCGTTTGAGACAATTGATGTGTTAAGGCCGGATGTCCTTGTAAAGGGTGGCGATTGGAAGAAAGAAGACATCGTAGGGTCGGCAATTGTGCCGGAGGTGTACAGTCTGCCCTACGTCGCTGGAATGTCAACCACAGGGATAATCAACAAGATACTGGAAAGGTATAACTGAAAAACATCATTGACACAATCATAGAGCGTCTCAGTCCATGCCTGAGCCATCCCATACCTGAGAGGATATACAATCTGAAGGGCAGCCTTTTGCCTCTTTTTCTAACGCAGCTTGGGGAGAGCTTTCTTCTTATAACAAACTCGGACGACGATTTTGACGCAATATCTGAGGGATATGAACTCTTCGCGGCCGTAACCGGCGCTAAACCACTTAGACGCCTTCCCACGCCCGACGATACCTCCTCCACGGGGGCGCTCGTAGAGACCCTTGCCACAATCGGCAGGGGTGCCTCGGTAATGGCCTCTGTTAAGACGTTTACAACCCCATTAAATATCGCCAAAGGAACTGAAATCAGCTCGTTTATAATACAACGGGGTGATGAGCTGTCAAGGGATGAGGCAATCAGAAAACTCCAGTCTTTCGGGTATAAACACGCTGCCCTGGTTATAGACAGGGGTGAGTGCAGTTTGAGAAACTATATCCTTGATTTTTACCCCGTGTCAAGGGATAATCCCGTCAGGATAGAGTTTTTTGGAGACGAGATAGACTCCATAAGGGAGTTTTCTGTGGAGACGCAGCGCACTACAAAGACGCTTGATAGTTATACCATATTCCCCCTGACATTCATATCCAATTCCCCCGGAAATTCAAGTGGCGGGCGAAGCAGTATAGTCGAATTATTTGACGTGTCGCGCGTATTTATACTTCACAGCGCGGCGGCAGAGGGGAAGGCGTTTCTGGAGGGCATCAGCAACGCCCCCGCTGTGACTATCCTCTCTGATACCACGTTTGACCCCACGGGTGTGGATGCCTGTGCGCTGCCATTAAACGGACTAGGCGTATTGTTGGAGGAGCGTGCCTCGATTGCCGAATTCCCCCCGGCTGTGAGCGCATTATCTAAGGGCAGCCGCGTTATGATAGTATCGGCTACGAAGGCGCAGGGGCAGAGGCTTAAAGATATATTTCTTGAGTCGGACATGGCTGTCCCCGTGATAAATAAAGAAGACGCGGCACATTATGAAGGGACAATATTTATCACCGTCGGCACACTCAATGAGGGATTGTTTATAGACGGGCTTGTCGTCCTTACCGAGACTGAAATTTTCGGTGAGGTGCAGCGCCACAAGACGCGCCCCGGCATTTCAAATATATTCAAGATACTGGAGGAACTAAAACCCGGTGACTACATAGTCCATTTCGACCACGGTATTGGCGTCTTCGAGGGGCTGCGCCAGGAGAAGGCGGACGACTTTGTCTATGACATGCTGATAATCCGGTACGCCGATGACGCGCGCCTCTATGTGCCCGTTAACAGCATTAACCTGATTAAGAAGTACTGGGCAGAGGAAGGAATCCTCCCGCATCTGGATAAATTGGGTGGAAAGACATGGCAGCGCGCCAAGAGTAGGGCCAAAAAAAGGATAGAGATTCTGGCGGAAACGCTTATCGCCCATTACGCGGGGCGCGAGGTTTCCAAAGGTTTTTCACTCAGCCCCGACGGCCCGCTTCACGCCGAATTCGACGATTTCTTTCCCTATGAGCCAACCCCTGACCAGATTACAGCGGCGATGGAGATAAAAAAGGACATGGAATCAGACAAACCCATGGACAGGCTCCTCTGTGGGGATGTTGGATATGGTAAGACGGAGGTCGCCATGCGCGCGGCCTTTAAGGCCGTATTTGATGGCAGGCAGGTTGCTGTATTAGTGCCGACGACAATCCTGTGTGAACAGCACTATTTGAATTTCAAAGAGAGGTTTTCCCCTTTCCCGATAAAAGTTGACTACATCAGCCGGTTTAAAGTCAAATCGAAGGTGGATGAGACACTAACGAGGCTGGCAAAGGGTGAGATAGATATAATCATTGGAACTCAGTCGCTGTTGAGAAAAGGTTTAGACATACCGGCCCTTGGCCTTTTGATAATAGACGAGGAGCACAGGTTTGGAGTTGCGCAAAAGGAGAGGATAAAGGAACTGAAAACGGGGGTACACTGCCTTACCCTAAGCGCCACCCCAATTCCAAGAACCCTGCAGATGTCCCTCTCCGGTATCTGGAAGATGAGCGTGATAGAAACGGCCCCTGAGCTGAGGCAGTCAGTTCGCACAAACATCTCTGTCTTTGACAAGCAAATCCTTCAGGAGGCGTTGCAGAGGGAGTTGCAAAGGGGAGGACAGGTGTTTTTTGTCCATAACAGGATACACGATATAGACAAAGTGGCGGCTATGGTCAAGGGCTTAGTCAAAGAAAAAAGGGTTGCCGCGGCGCACGGCCAGATGAAGAACTCCGAACTTGAGGAGATTATGCTGAACTTTATTAAAAGGAAAATAGATGTCCTCGTATCAACCGCCATAATCGGCTCAGGCATAGACATCCCCACGGCCAATACGATAATCGTAAACAGGGCGGACATGATGGGGCTTGCGGATTTATATCAGCTTCGTGGGCGCGTCGGCAGGAGTAATGTCAAGGCGTATGCGTATTTTTTTATCCCCGGGGAGGACTTAATCTCGGCGGACGCTAAAAAAAGGCTGAACGCCATACAAGAGCTGAGCTACTTAGGCGCGGGGCTTAGGCTTGCCCTGAAGGACATGGAGATACGCGGTGCCGGAAACATGCTTGGCGCCGAGCAGTCAGGGCATATTCACGCCCTTGGATTCGACACATACATGGAGATGCTTGAGGAGGAGATTTCAAGGCTCAAGGGTGTGCCCATTGAACCCACAGATAAAGAGACTGAGCCGTCAATAGAACTAAAAATGGAGGCGCATATTCCAGAGGGGTATGTTGAGGACGCCTCTGTTCGATTGAACTTCTACCGGCGCATTGCCCTTGCTAAGGAGGAGTCTGACATTTTTGACCTTGAGGACGAAATCATAGACAGGTTTGGCAAACTCCCCGCCCCGCCCGCGACGCTTTTTAACCTGATGCGCATTAAGATACTCTGTAAGAAAATCAAGGTGGCCTCCGTAAAGCGCCTCCCCGGCAAGATACAGGTTCAGTTTTTCGAAAGGGGAGCAGATGTGCTTGGGCACATGGCGGTGAATCACAAAAAATATGAACACAAGCTGCGCTTCCTGCCGCTTGGCTTTGAAGTCATGGTTAGAGACATCGCCACCGACGAAATCCCGCAGCTCTTAATCGGGCTTTTTAAGACAATAGCAGTGGAGTAAAATATCCCTGCGCTGGGTAACACCGCTTATCGCGTGCTGTATATCCTGAAGTCGAGGTTCTTAAATATCGAGTTTTTGTATTCCAGCCACTTCAGAAAATCTGTATCTACCATATCAGACCTAAGGCCGCCCAGAAGCGTGTTGAAATTCGAGATATGTTCCTTTGTCCTCTTAGTGGAATAGTCGGTTGCGGTTGACTGGGTTATCAAAAATGCCCAGTCACTGCTTTGCGCTAGCAGCAGTTCCCTTGCCATCTGGTTTATGACCCTCTTGTTGAGTTGATTTGGCTCTGAGGCGTCGTCCGGCATGTCGTAGTACTCATCCGCAATCTTTTCCATCGCGTTTGCCATGAAATGCAGGTGTCTGTATATCCAACTGTTGCCATCGTTAAGCCATACGTCGTAGTAGCCATCCTCACCCCATGACGAAGGGCTTGGGGACACGATTTGATTGTCGGGATGGCAACACAGGTATTCCATCGAGGTTACGGGTTTAATGATTTTATCTTCCTGTAACTTCAAAAGTACATGGTACAGGAAGTCCGGCCCTTCAAACCACCAGTGGCCAAAAAGCTCGGCGTCGTATGGGGAGACCATAAGGGGGGGCCTGTCCATGCGGGGGGCCAACGCCTCCGCCTGACTGTATCTGGAGCTGCAGAAATGCTCGGCATGAATTTTTGTTTTATAAAAAGCCGCAATAGGGTCATATGGCAACTTATACTCAGTCTTCCCCGTAATCTTATAGTACTTAATCCCCGTAAAAACCCTGTTTCCATCGGGAGAGACGTATGGTTTGATATAATCCATATCCAGGTCATAGCCGATGTCCCTGTAGAAATCACGGTAATCAGGGTCGCCCGGATAGCCCGACATAGAACTCCACACCTGCCTCGATGTCTCGGGGTCTCGTGCGAACACCACAAGGCCGTTCAACGTGTATACCGGCGAATAAACAGAGAACTTAGGCCTCGGCACGCCGTTGTTAATTCCATGGGATTCCAGAAAGAAATACCTAATTCCATATTTCTTCAGGATTTCGTCCAATCCCTCGTAGTAGGCACACTCTGGTAGCCATATTCCGGTGGGGGCTTTCCCAAAATGCTCGTAGTGGCACTGTGTCGCAAGGGCAATTTGCGCCTCCACTGAACGTGGATTTGTCCTTAGTAGCGGGAGAAAGCCATGCGTTGCCCCGCAGGTGATTATCTCCAACTGGCCAGTATCAGAGAAGTGCTTGTAGCCGTTTAGCACACTGCCACCAAGCTCACCGGTAAAAAATGTCCTTATCTCTATAAACCTCTGATAGTAAAATGTCGCAACCTTCAACATGCCGCTGTCATTTTTTAAGCGGCTCATCTCTTTTTGGGAAAGCTCAATAAGCCTGTCCATATACCTTATAAACAGACCCGTAAGATACTCATCGGCAAGCATTTCCACAAGGGGCGGTGACACGGACATAGTCAATCTGAAATCCACGCCGTTGCCCTCAAGTTTTTTTAACCTCATAAGAAGCGGCAGATATGTCTCGAAAACAGCCTCAAAGAGCCAGTGCTCTTCCAGAAAATAATCATACTCAGGATGTTTTACAAACGGCAGGTGACAATGCAGTACCGGCAACCAGTATCCCTTTACCATCGGTCAGCTCCTTTGACGGGCGGGTATTTCACTTGAGCCGGACATGCCGCTTGAACCTGCCATCCCTTTTAATTCATTAAGGTGTTTTATAATTGAATCCATGTCGGCGTTAAGCCCCAATAATCTGAGAAAATCAAGAAACAAGCTCAACAGATGTGAGCCTGATGGCCCGAAAAGGGCCTTTATCAGCCCAAGCATCGCCCGCTCATCGTCAGACTGGTACTCTTTCTTACCCATCAGCCGTAGGAGCATCTCTATGTTGTTCATTGAAATGTGCGGCGAGATATGCGGCAGCCACACGTTTTTAGTGGTTTCAATGGCGTCGTCCGCACCACTTCCGTAACCCCTGCCCCAGAACTCCTCCTTCAGGCCAAGCACACTGTACGATGGGACATTGATCTTATCAGATTTCAAAAGTACGTTAAACACCCCGTCCTTTTCAATGCCTATCGCCGCTGCCATCGGTTTGAATTTGTCAGTACACTCGGCATATATCTGTCCTAACAGCCCTGTTACAGAGGTGCGATACACCTCTTTTTCATTATAGTGTTCATCCCCGCCAAGTGTTAATTCATAAATCTTTACGGTAAAAGAAGACTCCGAGGGGTTATGCGCCTTATCCATGAGCAGTTTCTCGGTCAATTCCCAGTAGACATAGACCTTTTTTTCGTTCACAGGCAGGATTACAATCGTATCGGTATTATATTTTGCGGGGATTTCGTAGTCCCCGGCTATCGGATATTTCGATGCGTCTGAAAGTAAGAAGGCTATGCTATGTCCGTCCTCACGAGGGTTATCTGTCTCCCTGCCTTCCTCTGCCCTGGTCTTAACGAGGGTGTTTTCCATAGCGTCTCCTTACCATGTTTTCCCCACAGCCGCATTCGATGGGCAGATGTCCTTAAATAAAAAATACATTTTCCTCATTTGGCTACCACTTCCCGGGAATCCTGTTATAGAGTATCAGATACTCATCCGCCGCAGAACCCCACGAGTAAGCCGCCTTCATGTCGGCCAGCATAATTTCTTTGAAAGACCGGGGCTTTTCATACCATGCCATAGAGGCCTTCCCCAGGGCGCGCAAGACCGGGGCACATTCCGGGGCTATCACAACAATGTACACTATCAACCTCCTGAGTGGATTCTCGTCCTGTTAATATGCAACACCACGCAGACTTAACATGTAACACGCCCGCAAACATACCTGAGACTTGCAGTGCCTGACAACTACTGGTTATGCTACCACAATGCCACCGGTTATGTAAATTATATTTCTTGCACCGACACGGCAACGTCAAGGTTCAGTCATCAGGAGCGCTCCCCCATCTGGCGTCACTCCTTCGCGCGATGCTCAATTGTACATCGAATATATTCGTCTATGTTTTTTATGTCGGGTATGTGAGTCAAGCCTTTTTCTGTTAAGAGACAATTCAGCTCCATTATCAGGCCATCAAATGCGTTCTCAAAAAACAAACCTTTAGGCTCCAATTCCTCAGTGAATCTATCTGTCGGACGAAGCAGCGCGGCTGGGATATGTAACTCAATAGCTAAGAAGTTTAGCACTTCAATGACCTGGTCTTTGGGCAGCCCCGACGATTCATAGTACAGTTGATAAAACTCATCAGTGCTTAACTCTTCCCTGCTCAGAAAGCGATTCACCCGTGCAAAGCTGCCAAATGACATCACTAATATACCAGCAAGCACTATAATGACAACGGATGCAATCTCAATTACGGCCTTAACTGTCAGGTAAATCCTCCTAAATTGCTAACGGTTAACTACTCTATCCTTACCCAATGTGGAAACAGATCGCAGGATTTAGGATCATCGTCATGCAAACAACACTCTAAGCAACCAGTTTCAATTAAAATATCAAAACCACCTTCAGCTAACGTTGGTAATAAAGCAGCCCTTCCCCCGTATTTGGCTATAGGGTGCAAGAAATCGTCAAGCTCAGGGAATATCTTTTTGATTCCATACAACTGCAAATAATGCTGCCATGATGTTGGATGAGCAGGCGCTCCAAGTTTTGCAGGGACTAATCCAACTGCCCTGTTTGCAAGGGGATTAAGTAAATCATGTACGGTCACCAGCTCAGACCATTGGAATCTGTTCTCCTCTATGCAGGTTTGCAGACAATGTAAGGCCTTTTCGCGAGCCGCATCAACGGGCAAACACTGCAACGACAACTCCGCAAGTAACCTTAAAACCGAGTTATACACTTCGGTAAGCACTTCAAGTACTCTGCCTGGAAAAAGTTCTAAATGTAGAATTTCTCTACCGAGTTCATCAAGTAATTCAGTAAGTCTAACTGGATCAATAGGCGAACGTTGAATTTCCCGGTCAATTTCACCAAGTAATACAAGAAGTCTGTCAGCAGTAATATATTTATCTAAATCTTCCATGCTCAATTCCTCCTTCTATTCTAAAACAGTTATCATTGCTTATGCAATGTTTGTTTATGTATTTAAAAATACGGCAGATAACGAAGTAAAGCCTCTGCCTCGCTATCTGCCGTTGCCCCTGAATTTTAGAACAATTTAAAATCACCGCCTAATGTGGCGTCTCCGGCAGGGTTTATCTTCTGTTGTGGCTGTGCTTCGACATTGGCTGCCGCATTTGGCGAATTTTTGGCTTGCACCTTGGAGGGCTGTAAAACTTCAGCGCCTACGCCCCTGACATCTGCGCGTCCGTAACGTCTCCTACCTTCCACGACCACATCTCTTTAGACTCACAGGGTATTATCCTGTCCACGTTTCTCTCAAGGTACGAAATTAACTAAGGAAGTATTTATTGTTTATAAAATATTAGATGCTGTCATTAATAATGATGGACTGACACTAATTATTTATAATCTTCCCAGGCATAATAGTATTTTCTTATAGTTTTCTCGTCGGTACAGGACAATTGTGTTCGCCAGTAATATCCAGTTTTTGTTGTATTGTCAATGGCGAAAAATTCAAAAACTGAAGCAGCACGAACGAGGGCAGCACGACAGCGATAAAACTTATACCTTGAGCGTTTTGTTGGGAAAAATGACTTTTTCAAATCATCGGGCCACCAGTTTGGAGATGTCGAGGCTGGAAATACAACTATGCTATTATCAACTTCCTTACAGTTGGTCGGAGATGTTATATAGTGAAAGCTGACCCAGCAATATGCATAACCATATCGTGCATCGGCTTCTGACCGTTGTCTGATGTCAAAGGCATCCTTTGTATAATTATCAAGTGTTACCGTAGATGTGTATTCAGATCCATTATCAAGTATCACCTTATTACTGCGGCCTGGCCCATTATAGTCAGTTTCCTCCCATTTATCATAATGATCATTAGTTTTCTGATTTACTTCGTAGTTTTCCCAGTCGTAATAGTAGTTTCTCATTTCACTACCACCGATAAACTCAGATATCGTTTTCCAATAAAATCCCTTTTTAGTTGCATTATCAATAGCTAAATATTCAAAATATGAATATTCTGAGCCGATGTCTGAAGCGAGGCAACGATAAAACTTATATCTTGACTTATTTGTTGAAGAAAATAATCCTATTAAATCGTTTGGCCACCATTTTGGAGATGATATTGAGTTTGGAAATACAACCATGTTGTTGTTGACCTCTCTACAACTTGTCGAAACTGTCAAATAGTTAAAACTTAGCCAGTAATAAAAAGATGTCTTGGGAACATCGAAGCGTTCTCTAATGTCAAATGCATCCTTTGTAAAATTATCTAGCGTTACCCTATATCTGTGTTCAGAACCATTATCAAGTATTACCTTACTGCCGTGGCCGGTTCCATTATAGAAATTTTCTTCAAAATTACCAAAAACAAACTGCATTATCTCATTGCAAGACACAAGTGTTGTCACAACAATAAGGCACAAGACTATCGGTTTTAATAATCCTACTACTCTGTACATAGTATTAATTACCATTCTGTTAGTCTATAATAAACAGCCCGTAGATTGCATCAATTACTTGATAACTATATCTACAATAAAGGCACTTATGAACATTGCTATATTTCTTAGTTATGTATTATAATCCAATAACTGAATAAAAGCAATACTAATTGAATTCACGACCAAACCATTCATTGCTTGCAATGACTCTGATTAATAACCGTAACGTTTCATTGCAAGCAATATCGGCCACTCTCTTACCTGCTCAGGTGAAGTGGTGCATGGTAGACACCTACATCACCTCTTGTATTTTTCTGGAATACCCTTTGGCCACAGATCCTTACAAAGTTCTTCACAGGGCGTAGAAGGATTACTTATTCCAAGCTTTCTTCCTTCTTCGTTTGCTTTCATATCGCCTATACTGTCATCTACCTCGGCTGACGGCAGGTGGTGATATTTGCGTCCGAACACTTTTCTGGGGATATCGTACAATTCTTTTCCTAGGCCCCCAACCTGTGACGCAACCTGTCCGGTTAAACCAAGTTTGACGGTTTTGCAGTGAGCTACGCAGTGATAATATTTATCTACTGTACCGGCATCTTTCTCATAAGGGGTACCTCCCATACTATTAATCACATCGTCCATCTTATCTTTTTGTGTATTCGCCTCCTTCCACGCTCGTTTGAGCAGGTCGATTTCACTGTTAATTTGGCCTGCAACAGAATTAGCCGATGATACAGGTTGCCGGTCATTGATCAAGGCCGAAGCGTTCTTGTCGCTATCTGCATCTGCCGAGTTCTTGCGCTTATTCGCCATCCTTTTTCTTAACTTTTGAAGAAAAGGGCTAAGCTTCCTGTTCTTAGCTACATTGTCGTCGCCTCCTTGTTTGGGAACACCGGGCAGACTTCCTTCAAACTTTCCATCTTCTCCTTGAATCCAGAAATGTTCCGCCATACTTCCTCCTGTGTGGTTGTTTGTCCTGGTGCCGCTAATGCGGGCAGTTTTGAGATAACAGGGTTTGGGGATTCCCGCTTGCACGGGAATCCCCCATGTTCACTCATTTAGAACAATTTAAAATCACCGCCTGATGTGGCGTCTCCGGCGGGGTTTACCTTCTGTTCAGGCTGTGCTTCGACATTGGCCGCCGTATTTGCCGATTCGGGCTGAGCCTGCGCCGCGGTTGGCTCTGGCACTATCTTGTTTACATCAAGTTCAAGTGCCCGTGCCGCCTCCCTTAACAGTTGCCTGCGGCCGTCTGTGCCGATTATCTCCATGTCAACCGGATTGTTCGTCGCTCGCAGGAACTCACTCCGCCTTATCGCCTGCTGCTCTTTGGCTATCAGCGACGATGTCCCCTTTGCTATTATCCTGACATCCGGTACATCATCAATCCCCTTATCATAGTCCAGATTGAAATAGTACTGCCTTTCAACAGACGTGGCTATCACCTTTGAGTCTATGTTCTTTACGACATTTTTGATGCCACGCGCCGCCTGGCTTATCAGCATCGAAAACCCGCTGGCCGTGCCGTTTGCCGCAACGTCTTTCATCCCGCCTCCCGTGTATGTCGGGATGCCCGTCTGCTCCTCGGCGCGCTTCAGGAAAAACTCATAGACGGCCATTAGTTTATCCACCACCATCGGCGGGCTGTAAAACCTCAGCGCCTGCGCCCCTGACATCTGCGCGTCTGTGACGTCCCACACCTTCCACGGCCACATCTCCTTTGACTCGCCGGGTATTATCCTGTCCACATTTCGCTCAAGCTGCGGCCCGCTTGCTATGGCAACATTATTTATTATCGCACGCGCTATGGCATTACACGCCGTCTGCACATCCTCTATCATCTCACACAGGCCGGTTCCCCAAAACACCCCCGGTATCTCCTCAAATGATACCTTCGAAAAAGGCTTTAACCCCATCGGGTCGGGATTTGGCATCACCTTTAACACCCTATCCCCACACAGCCACACGCATACGTGATACACCGCACCAGGGTCAATAACCGGAGTACCAAAGTAATCCTCAAACAGCAGCGCTAAGGACTCGTCAGTATCCGCAATTCCATTTGTCCACGCCAGTATTTGTCCTCCATCTATATCGCCCCAGAATTCGAGGACTTCTATCTTGTCGTCCTTGCCGCCGTTGAATGGGTCGTGTCCGGTTTGCGTGAGGCCGTCGCCTCCTCTCATACGCCCTGATGTCTGCTTTTGGAGAATGCCCTCTCTGTGGTCGCGCAGCACCGCTCTTATGGCCTCATAGTCAAAACCTGGTACTCCTGCAAGGGCGGACATCTGCGATGTGGACAACGTCAGGCGGTCTATCAGATAGCCGTCGTCTATGCCTGAACTTGACGGGCATGGGTAGATATTAAACGGGGAGCGCCTCTCATACTCTGGTACGAGGCGGTTCTCTATGACGTTTGTCCAACTGGCACCGTTAAAAACCCTTCTTCGAACCTTCTCAATCCTCAGCACAGGGCCTTTGATAAAACCCGCCTTGTATGTGACCACATCGTGGAGGAATTCCTCTATTGCCGTGTACCAGCCACCCTCGCTGAACTGGGTGTCTATTTTTTTTCTCATCAGCCCTGCCGCAGCGAGCGCCTTGTCCTTGATCTGGGCATCACTGAGCTGCGGGCCGCCTTCTTTTTCTGGCAACTCAGGCATGGGGGTTGGCTCAAGGTCCCACGGGATGTGGTCAGGCTGTACGAGGATGTCCTTCAGCCAGGCCTCGGCGTCCCTGCATCGCGCTCCGCTTAAGAGCATGTAGATGAGGCTTCCCCCCACGCGTCTTATTGCCCCAAGTTTTTCGGGGTCGTACTTGCCGGCCCGTTGCCTCAGACTTCTCATCATATGCGTCTCTATTGGTTCCTTTGCCGCTTTTGCCTGTCTCCAACATTGTGTTACATAAGTGCTGAGTCCCTTTTTAATCGTCACTGCCATGGGTGTCATAACTTTCTCCTTGTGAATTAAGATTAAGACGCCTTATGTCCATGCGTCTTCATTGGGTTTAGCAGTCTTGTGCGCCGTGCGTAAAGAGCTGCCGCCGCCTGATGGAAGGGGAAGCGTCTTTCTCACCTGTTTGGCGATTGCCGCCGCCATGACCCTGTCGTCATGTGCCCCTGTGTCCGCGCCATATTTGCCATCCTCACTCTGGACGTACGTCAACATCTCGTCAAACGTCTCGGCTGACACGATGCCGCTTGTGCCGTCCCTTATCTCTGAGACAAGGTTGTCAATAATCAGGTGCTTGTTTGATGATGTGGTAAGCCATCCAAAGCGCTTCCTCGACTTTGCCGGTGGCTCGGTGACCATCTCGACATAAAGGCGTGGATACCGTTGCTCTACTATCTTGAGGATGGTCGTCAGACCGTGATTGTTGCGCTCAGGGGCAAGCCACGCCGTGTTGTAGTAGCTACCTATGTGCACGAGCAGTGAGCCGAAAAGGTCGGCGTCCACATGGCCGTGCCAGATGGCTGCCTGTCTGCCTGTGAGACGCTCCACTACAAAGGCGCATGAGAAATCCCCTCCCGCAAGTCCCTCGGCCACATCCGCCCCGATTACGTACGTAAGACCGTGCGCCGGCTCCTCCCAAATCATCAGACTGCCGTCCTTGCTGTCTGTCCACTTCATCGTGCCAAAGGCAAAGTCCCTGCGCGCCACAGGCGTGGGGGCTGTGGCCTTCAGTTGTGTGACTTTGTCAATGTCAAAAAGAGACCGCTGTTTGCTTACAAAGGCCTCGCGGGCATTTGAGGGGTACTCCTGCCTGAAGACGTCCAAAGAGCCGCCGCATCGGTTCTCAATGGCCTTTCTGCGCCACAGCAAATGGCCGTTGGTAATGCCGTAGAGACTTTTTAATCCCTGCTCATCACCTGTAATCCCTTCGCATTTGCCCGACAACTTAGATAACTTATATTTCTTAAACACAAACCACGGGATAAATACCGCCGAGTAGAGATTTTCGCGGCTGCCGGATTCGTTAATCTTCATGCGATACTCCGCCTTCCCGCTGTCGTTGAGGTAGACCTCGTAAAAATACCTCGCCTTAAAGAATCGCTCATAGAATTCGCCGGACGGGCCTCTTGCGGTGCTCTCAAAGATGACCTCCGAGTCCTCGTCGTCGGGTACGCACTGAAGCACGCTGGTTAGGAGCTGCGGTGCCTTTTGGGGAGGCCACTTCGCTATCTCTGAAAGCAGGATGTAGTGAATCAACTGCCCTGAGCCGAAATCGGTCTTGTTTGCCGTGCCTATGCGTATGGCGCTGTCAAGGCCCTTTCCCGCCGCACAGTTGAATTCGAGGTTATGGCTGTTGTTGTAGAGTTCCGCGGGCTTACACCCGCTTGGGATGTGGCGCTGGAAGCGTTTAACCATGCCGAACAAAAAATCCGTAGCCTCCTTTTCATGGGCAATTATGACGGCGGCGCGGTTAAAATTCGTCGCCGTTTTCCAGTAAAGCCGCCCCGCGGCCCAGGTGCTTATACCCTCGCGGCGCGCCTTCAGGATAACCAGACGTACAGGCCGCCCGCTTGCCCTTATGTCTCTGATGATTTCCTCAAGGAGCGCCTGTATCTCGTTTAATATAAATGGCGCTAGCCTTCCCTCTGTTGTCTGGATTTTGAGAACCGCGGGGGCAAATACAGAAAAGTCCTTATAAAGCTCCCGTTCTTCGTCTGAGATGCCCCACATGACAGGCCACAGGATTCGTTCCTTAGTTGTTTTTTTCATTAGTTTTTTCTCCTAAGACATTGAGGGCGCCGCCCTCAAACTCCCGCAAGGAGGGTAAC
>JADFYL010000168.1 GCA_015233045.1 Nitrospirota bacterium
GGGGCATTTTCCGCGGGGATATTTCACCTCTACACGCACGCGTTTTTTAAGGCCTGTCTGTTTTTGTGTGCGGGTTCGGTAATGCACGCGATGGGTGGGGAACTTGACGTGCAAAAGATGGGTGGCCTGAAAAAATTCATGCCCGTGACATACTGGACGATGTTAATTGCCTCTCTGAGCATAGCCGGTATACCGGGTCTTTCGGGGTTTTTCAGCAAGGACGAGATACTGTGGAAGGCGCTGTCCTCTGGCAGCCCCGTAGGGAAGTTTGTCTGGATAATTGGGGTGGTAACAGCCCTTTTGACGGCGTTTTATAGTTTCAGGGTATTATTTTTGGCGTTTCACGGGACGTTCAGGGGTACGGAGGAGCAGAAACACCATCTGCATGAATCACCGTCTTCGATGACGATACCGTTGGTAGTGTTAAGCGTAGGGGCGATAGTGGCCGGATACGCCGGTGTGCCGCATATACTTGGCGGGCATGACTGGATTGCCGGATTTTTGGGCAAGGTGGCGGGCCTTGTGCCAGCGGGAAATCTGGAACACGTGGAAGGGGCGATTCACGTCCACGCAGAGGGGGAGATGTCTCATGAGTGGTCGGCCATGGCCGTCTCGGTCATAGTTGCCGTTTCCGGAGTGGCGTCGGCGGCGTTTTTCTATCTGAAACGCCCTGAGCTTCCCAAAAAGATTGCAACCACGTTTGCCCCGATATATAAACTGTTATTTAACAAATACTATGTGGATGAGTTTTATGGCCTTATCATCGTAAGGCCGTGCTATTGGGTTTCAGAGAATATCCTCGATAAAGTTACTGACAAGATGTTTATTGAAGGGATAGTGAACGGGGTTCCCGCGCTTGTGCAGTGGTCGGGGCAGAAATTGCGAAGGATTCAGACCGGCGTGGTACTGCATTATTCATTAGTAATGGCTGTCGGGGTGTTTTTGCTTGCGGTATTGGTGCTTTTAGGCATTGGGACAGGCATGGGGCCAGCCAAATGACAGGCCAAAGGATAAGGATAACATGCTTATGATAGATACAGTATGCCCTCTTGAGCAGTCTTATGTGCTGACAACGGCGATATCCCTGCCGGTTTTGGCGGCCGCCGCATTGATGCTGATAAACAGGGAGAGGCATTCGACGATAAAATGGATTGCCCTTGCCGCAACTATTGTCAATCTTATCGCCGTGGTACCGTTATTTACTAATTTTGACAAGGCCAGCGCCAGGATGCAGTTTGTGGAGCAGTACCAGTGGATAGAGGCATGGCATATAAACTATTGTGTCGGGGTTGACGGCATAAGCGTCTTGTTTGTCTTGCTTGCGGCCGTCATTGCGATACTTTGTGTACTGGTGTCGTGGAACTCGGTTAAGGACAAGGTGAAGGAGTTTTATATTGCCATTGTGTTAATTGAAGGGGCGATGATAGGGGTTTTTGCCGCCCTTGATATGTTTTTGTTTTACATGTTTTGGGAGGCCATGCTGATACCGATGTACCTGTTGATAGGTGTGTGGGGCGGGCCGAACAGGTTATATGCGGCAGTGAAATTTTTCCTTTACACACTTACGGGAAGTGTCCTGATGCTCCTCGGGGTGGTGGCTATTTATATCGTCACAGGGACGTTTGACATGGTCAGGCTTATGAACACGCAGCTTCCCTTTAATCTGCAGATGTTGTTGTTCTGGGCATTTTTTGCCGCGTTTGCCGTAAAGGTTCCCATGTTCCCAGTACACACGTGGCTTCCAGATGCGCATACGGAGGCCCCGGCGGCTGGAAGTGTTATACTTGCCGCTATACTAATAAAGATGGGGGCTTATGGGTTTCTCAGGTTTTCGCTGCCCATGTTTCCCGATGCCTCGCAGGCGATGGCCCCTGTGATGATCGTCCTTTCGGTTATTGCCATCATATACGGTGGCGTCATATGCCTTTCCCAGAAGGATTTAAAGAGGCTTATCGCGTATAGCTCGGTGAGCCACATGGGCTTTGTTACGCTGGGGATATTTAGTCTCAACACGCAGGGCATGGAGGGGGGAATCCTCCAGATGATAAATCACGGGGTGATAACAGGTGGGTTATTCCTGTGTGTCGGTATGGTCTATGAGAGGAGCCATACGAGGGAAATCGCGGACTATGGCGGCTTGGCAAGCGTCATGCCAATTTTCTCAGCCTTCTTCATGGTATTTACGTTTGCGTCAATTGGGCTTCCCGGCACGAATGGTTTTGTTGGTGAATTTCTTATTATCCTCGGCGGTTTTACGGCAAATAAGACGGCAGGTATTCTGGCCGCAACTGGGGTTATCATAGGAGCGGTATATATGCTGCGGCTCTATCAACAGGTTTTCTATACGGGCATTAACGAAAAGATTGCGGGGTTAAGTGACATCACTCTGAGGGAGATTATTACGCTGCTGCCGCTTCTAATTCTGGTGTTCTGGATTGGCTTCTATCCGAGTGCGTTTACGGGCTTTATGGACGCCACGGTTGCAAGTCTGCTCTCCAAACTAAAAGGCGGGGAGATGCACGCGTTAAATACACTTATACAGGCCGTGGTGAGATAGGACAATATGGAAATAGGACGAGAATGTATGGCCAAAAAGATGCCGGAGAATATGCCAGAGACTATGGAGGCTAAATGCAGATTTCCGAACTAAGCCCGTTGCTAAAGTTGTCGCCGGAGATTATAGTTGCCTCGCTGGGCATTGTCCTGCTTATGGTGGATGCCTTTGTGAAGAGAAAAGAGGTAGTGGTCGGCCTTGCCCTTGCTGGTGCGTTTGCGGCCTTTTTCTCTTTGAAATTTGGGGACTTTGGGGTAGCCTTTGGCGGGATGTTTATCTCGGACGGTTATAGCTTATTTTTTAAACTCATCTTTTTTATTAACCTGATTTTATCAATTATGATTTCCGGCAGATACCTGAAGGATGAGAACTCCCTTCACGGCGAGTACTACTGTCTGCTGGTGTTTTCTACCTTAGGAATGATGGTTATGGCCTCTGCTGGAAACCTGATAACCCTGTATCTGGGGCTTGAGCTGATGGCCTTAAGCACATATGTACTTGCCGGGTTTGTAAGGCACGACACGAAATCTACTGAGGCGGCGGTCAAGTATTTCCTTACAGGGGGATTTTCCACCGCGCTGCTTCTCTATGGGATATCGCTTTTGTATGGTGTTACAGGCTCGATGGATTTAAGGACGATAGCCGCATATATCGCGCAACATGGTGTCAGTGGAAACCCTATGGCCTTGCTGGCCTTGGTGCTGCTGTCCTCGGCGTTCGCGTTTAAAATAGCCGCCGTGCCGTTTCACATGTGGGTGCCGGATGTTTATGAAGGCGCGCCTACGCCTGTGACGGCCTTCATGTCCATCGGGCCGAAGGCGGCGGGATTTGCCGTATTAGGGAGGGTGTTTTTGTATGCCTTGTCGCACATGTCTGTGGAGTGGTCTTTGATTTTGACGGTTCTATCTATACTTACCATGTGTGTAGGTAATGTAATGGCGCTGGTGCAGACAAATATAAAGAGGATGCTGGCCTACTCCTCGGTTGCCCACGCTGGATACGCCCTGATAGGCATAATAGCGGCGACCCCTGAGGGTTTATCTGCTACAATGAACTACCTGTTTATATATACGTTTATGAATATAGGGGCATTTTCTGTCGTGCTGATGTTACACACGAAGGATTTCAAGGCGTTGGAGATCAGCGACTACGCGGGGCTTGGCAAGACGCATCCCGTGGTAGGAGCGGCGATGCTGGTGTTTATGTTTTCCCTGACGGGGATACCGCCGATGGCGGGTTTTATAGGAAAGTTCTACGTGTTTATGTCTGCTGTAAGGAGTGGCTATCTGTGGCTTGCCATTT
>JADFYL010000038.1 GCA_015233045.1 Nitrospirota bacterium
CGAGGCGGCGGGGTTTGATCTCCTTGTCATGGGACGCCCCGAAGGACAGGGCTGTTACTGCGCCGCGAACAATATTATCAGAAAATACACGGACAAACTGGCCGATGACTATTCGTTTGTCGTAATTGACAACGAGGCTGGCATGGAGCATCTAAGCAGGCGAACAAGCAGCGGCGTTGACCTCATGTTTATTGTGAGCGACCCGACAGTGAAGGGAATAAAGACGGCAAAGAGAATTGATGACCTCATTAAAGAGCTTTCACTTCAAACCGGTCAGAGATTTTTGATTATTAACAGAGTCAAAGGGCCGGACGACGCGGCTAAACTGAAAGACTACGCTTCAGGGCTTGGCCTTAATGTGGCCGGTGTAATACCGGATGACGATACGGTTTTTGAAGCTGATTTAAATGGCAGGCCTGTCGTAGAAATCCCACAAGGTGCGCCGTCGCTCAAGGCATTTTATTCTATTTTAATAGAAAGATTAACGACGAAGGGGGGGTAACCCCCCCTTCACCCCGTAAATTTCGCCATGTTTTATCTGTTGAACTTGGGCTGCCGCTCGTTGGCGGCTTCAGAACTCCGGCTAATTGCCATGATTGAGTCGCCGACTGTTTTGAAAACTCTCCGCTGCCTCGTCCTCCCTGCCCATCGCTTTGAGTATTAGACCTTTGTGGAAATGAAGTTCCCATGAAGATGGATTTGCCTGTAGTCCATTTAAGAAAACCTCAAGCGCTTCTTTATATTTTTTTTGGGCACCGAGGGTTAAGCCCAGGTAATTATAAAGCTCGATGTCGCCCGGTGCCGCCTGCAGCGCCTTTGATAGGTACTGGACTGCCTTGTCGTAGTTTTTGGCCCTCATCAACTCTACTCCGCGCATTTTAAATAGGGACGGTTCGCCTGTATTATCGCGTGGTAATGCCTTCAGGTAATATTTCTCTGTCTCATCATCCTTAATAAAACCCTTCGCGTTTAAGGCCTCCCACATGTTGAAATTTAAGAGCGTATTGTCAGGGGCCACCTCAAGGCCCTTTGAAAACTCCCGAATCGCCTCATCCAACCTCCCCTCCCCCTCAAGATACATCCCATACTCGTTATAGGCCACATAGTTCCCCTTAGTCACATCGGCGGCATGTTTAAAAAGCGTCCCGGAGTCTCTCCATACCTCCACCTGCCGCCATGTCAGAACAACAAGGGTCAGCAGTATCGCTATAAAAATAGCGTCAGTTATCTTTTGAACATTCGGACGGCTCTCAACCCCCTCGCCTACCCCAAAGCATAAGATAATATATAACCCTATCAGCGGCACATAGGCATAGCGGTCTGCCATAGACGCACCCCCAACCTGTATCACCTGTATCACAGGCACAAGTGTCACAATGTACCACAACCATCCCATGAGAAAATAAGGTGCCTTCTTTCTCAATAAAAATGAGGCCACGCTGATTACTAATAGAGACAACCCCTTAATGGCCGCCTCACTCTCTGAAAACACGTCTATGTGTGGGTAGAACACGGCAAACCCCACGGGGTAAATGGTTTTCTCTATATAACCCCAATACGATGTTATGGCGTTTGCTAGGCGGCCACTCATTGGCAGACCATCAAGCGGGACAATCGCCCCCTCCCTTTGCTGTACTAATATGGTAACTATGCCGCTGGCAATCGAAAACACAAAAAACGGGAGTTTTTCAATGATGATCTTAAGGACAGGCCGTTGCCCTGGCTGAAACCGCCCAAGAGGCCAATAATCAATAAACAATAGCGTAAAGGGCAGCGTCACCGCCATCGGCTTTGACATCAGAGACAGGGCAAATAACCCCAACGCCGCAGCGTACATGGCAAGGACAGGGCGCCGCGTATAATACACATAAACGACAATCGTCAGAAGCCAAAAGAATGTGGATAACACATTTTTCCTCTCCGACACCCACGCCACAGACTCAACGGCAAAGGGATGGAAGGCAAATAGCGCGGCTACGGCAACGCTTTGGCCGTATTTGCCGGTCATTAACAATAGAAGAGTAAATAGAATTACGGTATTGCCAGCATGAAACAGCACACTGGTAAGATGATGTCCCATCGGCCTCAGACCGTAGAGACTGATGTCCGCCATGTGAGAAAGCCACGTCACGGGGTGGTAGTTCGCGAAGTATGTGGACTTAAATGACCACATTATATTATTCAGTGTAAGACCGTATTTTATATGTGAATTTAAGACAACATAGTTGAGGTCGTCAAAGCTCACGAAGCCGCTACCGTGAAGAGGTATATATACGGCAAACACGGCCACCGCAAAGAAAATCACCGTCAGGAAGTTACGCTTCATATTCGGTCACTGACTAAGGGCCGACAGCCTGGCGCTTTGCCAAATCAAGGGTTTTGGCAACGGTCTCAGAGCCGGGATTCAGACGCGCGGCCTGCTCAAATTCAAGGATGGCCTCGTTTAGTCTGCCTACTTTTTTGAGTGCCAGCCCCTTGTTAAAGCGCAGGGTGGCGCTGTCAGGCGCGGCGGCAACCCCACGCGAAAACGCCTCAAGCGCCTCCTCAGGTTTATCCAATCCCATCAGGGCAATCCCCATGTTATTCAGCACCTCGGTATCCATTGGATGAATAGACAGGGCAATCTTAAAATATGAGACTGCCCCGGCGTAATCTTTGTCTTTCAGCAGGACTATCCCATATCGCTTATTCAAAACGGCCTCGCCGTCGAAGAACATAAGCGTGGACGAGCGTGAGAAGTAGGTAATGGCCTCCTCAAACTTCCCTTGTTTTGTGAGCGCCTCGCCCATGCTAAAGTTGAGTTCCGGGCTGTCGGGCTTGATCTGTAGACCCTTGGTAAAGATTTCCACGGCCCTCTCCGGTTGGTGGTCTTCAAGGAAGGCCGCGCCGTAGTTGTTATAGGCCATGTAATTTCCCTCAATAGTCTTAATCGAATGGTCAAACAGGGTATAGGAATCCCTCCAATAACCGATTTGAAACCATGTTACCGCGGCCAGCGATACGATAGTTACGGCGGTGGCCGCAGATAAAATATATCTCTTAAAACGATTTCCAGATAAAATATCAGACGCCCCCATCGCAATTACAATAAGAATCCCAATCATAGGCACATAGGTATATCTGTCGGCAATTGCCTCCCTGCCCGTTTGAATGAATCTTATCACCGGCAGAAGGGTTATAAGATAAAAGCCCCATCCAAACAGCACATACGGCCTACTGTGCCTCAAACGTATGGCCGCGGCGGTTATTGTTGTTATAAGCAACGCGGATACGAATACCTCATAGGGCGGCAGCTTGTCTGGATATGGGTATGGTATGGCAAGGTCATAGGGAAGCGCCATCTTTCGAAGGTACTGCGCGTAAGAGACGACCGCCGTGGCAAGGCGCTTACTAAGTGGCAGTTGGCTGAGGGGCGCAACTGCGTACGCCCTAAGCTGAACCTCGTATGTTACTAAAGCGGAGGCCAGCGACAGGGCAAACAACGGGAGTTTCTCCACTACCGCGCGAACTATCAGCCGCATCACACGCGGCCAGCCCGTCTGCTCACCCCCTTGTATTGTAAATCTGTTAAACGGCCAGTAATCCAGCAGCAGCAGTGTCACGGGAAAGGTAACAAGCATGGGTTTAACCATAAGCCCAACCGCCATAGATAAAAACACGGCGGCGTATTTAATAAATCGCGGCCTTTGGACATACCAGATATATGCCCATATACCAAGAAACCAAAACAGCGTACTGAGGATATTCTTTCGTTCAGACACCCAGGCCACTGACTCCACACCAAGCGGATGAATGGCAAATACCACCGCTACAAAAGCACTCTGCCAGGGCAACAATGTTAAGCGGTTTAAGAGGAAGAACAGTAAGAGCGTATTAATTATATGAATAACAAGGCTCGTCAAATGGTGGCCGCGCGGATTAAGTCCATAAAGCTCAACATCCGCCATATGAGAAAGCCATGTCAGCGGGTGCCAGTTGACAAAAAAGGTAGTCCGAAATGCCCACCCTATGCTCTTGAGAGTCAGCCCCTGAGTTACAAACGGATTGATGGTTACATACTGAGGGTCGTCAATATTGACAAATGAATTCCCCCTGACATTCCAATAAACGCCAAAAGTCACAGCAACCAACAAAAGCGCGATAATCACATTTTTTCCGCGTGGACTCATAAGGTTGTAGTTATTATAAGTAAAACAGACGGTTATTTTCAACAACACTGTCCAGCCAAGGTAACAATGTCCTAAAAAGCATGGCATTGTGCAGCCTCCCCAGCCCCACTGGTTTTTTAACCCGTCCAGACAATGTGTACCAAGGACATCTTCCTTTGTAAGTGCATTGGAACCGCGGACATTCCTCTATAAAAGCATCATACAGTCAAAATTTTGGAAAAAACAAACATAAATAAAGAATAATCCCATTTACTTCCAGCTTGTCCATGTATCGTACCATTGACTACCACTCCAGAACCATATATACCCATCTGTCCATGCTAAAATACCTGTGCCATTAGTATACCATTGGACGTAGTATGTGCCGCCATTATACGTCCCTGTTGCCACACCTCCTGACGCAGTGCCAAAGTATGTGGGATATTGATTATAAAATGCCCTAATCGCCGCGCTTGCGTTGGCCAGGTCGCTACTTGTCTTCCAGCTTATCCATGAATCATACAATTGACTACCACTCCAGAACCATATATACCCATCTGTCCATGCTAAAATACCTGTGCCATTAGTATACCATTGGACGTAGTATGTGCCGCCATTATACGTCCCTGTTGCCACACCTCCTGACGCAGTGCCAAAGTATGTGGGATATTGATTATAAAATGCCCTAATCGCCGCGCTTGCGTTGTCATAGTCGGATGCCCCTGACGATGTGAATGCCGCGGTTACTGTCACACCGTTGCTTGAATTTAGCGTACATGTCCCCGTACCTGAACAGGTTCCACCAGACCACCCGACAAAGGTTGAACCTGAGGACGCAGTTGCGGTCAGCGTAGTAGCAATAGATTGATTATAAGAGGCAGAGCAGGTGCTTCCGCAGTTGATTTTACCATCGGAACTCGTTACCGTGCCAAGACCTGTGCCTGACTTCGAAATTGCCAAAGTGACAGAGTTTGAAACCTGTCCGTCACGTACCGGCAGCGCACAGAAACCACCCTTGCTTGATGTGTTGATATTGCCATCGTCACGGATGTACCAAACCTCATCTGGCTTGGTAGCGTGCGTAGTGGATGATGCCCAGTAGCAGCTCTCCTGCATGTTAAATCCCAGGCTGGTCAGCCAATTGGTAAAGTTTGGCTGACCGCGATTTATAAGACTTCTAAGTTCCCGAATATTCGGCAGCCGCCAGTCGCCCGCACGCGAGCCATCTGTCAGGTTGCATTGTCCGTTGGCCAGGCTGTTGGCATTAGTAAGACAAACGTTCCATGGTTCACAGAGAAGACAATTTCCATTTTTTAGCCATACAAGGCCGGTTAGGTTGTCGGTCATAGTACCGTTGCCATTGTTGGTAAATCTTGTGGCAGGCCATGGGGTACCTTTTTGTAATGCCCCATCCTCTGCCGAAAGTAATGTCCCGTCCGACGCGGTGCCACTGCCGCATTGTTGCACTTGTCCGCTCAGATTCCAGCAGCCTGTTTGTCCTGTTTGGGGTACATTGGCGTTATTGTACGCCGCCTGTCCACTCCTGACAGGCCACAATGGCAATGAGTAACCTTTGCCAAGGGCAGTATACCAGATGCTGCTTCCATCAACTATATAGACGAGCCAGGCCGCCCATGTGGTGTTGGCGCTAGTCGAGGACGACCAGTAGTAGTTCGACTGCACGCTGGTAAATCCCTGGCTGTTAAGCCAGGCCGCAACATCTGATTGCTGGTAATTTGGTAGGCTCAAAATCTCTTCAATATTCGGCACTCTCCAGTCGCCCGCGTGCGAGCCGTCGTTAAGGCCGCACACATTGCCGACGCTCGTCAGGTTATTGGCGCCAGTGAGGGCTTTGTCCCATGTTACATTGCCAAAACAGTTAGCGTTTTTCAGCCATACAAGGCCGGTCAGGTTATCGGTTACAGTGCCATCGCCGTTGTTCGTGAACCTTGGGCTTGGCCACGCCACCCCGGCCCGTTTGTCTCCGTCTTGCCCGGTGCCGGTACACGATACAGCGTTGGTAGTACTGCCAGAAGGATCCCAGCAGCTTGTCTGCCCTGTTTGTGGCAGGCTGACAGTCCCAGCCCATGTGGCAAAGACCGGGATGAAACAAAATGCCGCAGCCAAAAGATATTTTTTCAGCCTCATACATACCTCCCTGTTTTATCAAAGATAAAAGGCGCACAGACAGAAAAAAACATGATGGCCTATTTTATACCGCTGATAGCTAAACACATTGTTTTCTAAAACACTCACTTCTTTCCCCAGCCACTTGCCTATGTTGCTGATTGCCTCAGCCACAGTTACCGGCGTCAATCATATTAAGAACTATCTCACATAGGTAAGTCAAGGTAAATTTCCCACACGACAATTTTGTTCTAACGAATAAAGCAAGTCTTCATTGGAAGTTGCAATGATTTCTATACTGTCCTTCTCTTAGTCCGTCATTCCGGCCTCATTTTGTCATTCCGGCTTGTCCGGAATCTGTCTCTGCACATTCTCAAGACAAATACGATTCCGGACAAGCCAGAATGACGACAAGACAAGCCGCGTAGAGACATTTTTTTGTCGTGAAGTGAGATTTATTTACTCTACCGGTCAATCTGTAACTGATATGTAACTCCTGTTGTGGTATCATGCCCACATCATTTTTTTTATGAGGTTCGAACAACAGACTAAGCTTTCGTGTTACCGTGGTTGTCTAGCGCACACCGTATAGCTGTATATTTATTTTATGAGGCTGTTCACAGGGGGTTGAAAAAGTGAGGTATGATATTGTAGAATGCCGGACACCAACAGTCCCGATTTAAGAGAAAGAAAACTCAATGAGGGGTGAGCATGACAGCGGCGGGAAAGGCAGTTAATCATCTGCGGTACTTTATTACTGTGGCCCTTGTTGCCGGTGGCATGGGGTTGCGGGCATGGCCGCTAGAGGTATTGGGCACACGCCTCACTTGGGTAACTTTTTCTCCTGCGGTGGCGCTGTCTGCTCTGATTGGGGGGCTTTATACAGGCATACTCGCAACGGTACTTTCTATCCTTGCGGTTGTTTTTTGGAGTCCAACCGGCGAACCCTTTATCAGAGACACGGGCGATTGGATGGGTGTGATTGTCTTTGCCACAAACGGTATAATTATTTCAGTTATGGCCGAGGTGATGCGTAAATCCCGGCAAAAGGCTCTATCGGCGCTAAAGCGGCAGGAGCTGGTCGAAGCAGAGCTGAAACGTGAAAACCAGTTTGGCAGTCTAATAATGGAAAACGTAACCGATGGTTTGGCTGTCAGTTATGTAATGGAGCATGACCCTTTTATGATTTTTACCGTGTGGAATCGCCAAATGACCGGGATAACAGGTTATACCATGGGAGAGATAAATCGTATTGGCTGGTATAATGGCCTATTTCCCCATCCACAGCAACAACAACGTATTCGCCAGCGCATGAATGGCGTGAGAGTCGGCCATGACCTCGTTGACGAGACATGGGAAATAGCGTCTAAATATGGCGAGAAGAAACTCATTTCCATCTCGACTTCTCTCATTCAAGGTGACGAGGGTACACTCCACATTCTTGCCCTCGTGCAGGACATAACAAAGAAAAAGAAAGCCGAGAATGATCTCATCAGAGCCTCCTCTGTAATCCAGCAAAGTCCCATCACAGTGGTTATCACTGATACCACGGGTGCTATAGAGTATGTAAACAAAAAGTTTACCGATGTGGCAGGCTATACGTTAGACGAGGTAATGGGAAAAAACACCAGGATACTCAAATCCGGTAAGACGCCCGATGACGTGTATAAAAAGCTGTGGAATAAAATCACTACAGGTAAGCAATGGCAGGGGGAGTTACGCAACAAGATAAAGGATGGCACAGAGATATGGGAGAACGTCAGGGTGCTTCCCCTGAGGGATTCCGACGGCAAAGTGACGCACTACGTCAGGCTTTCTGAAGATATAACGGATTTGAGGCGTCTTGAGTCAGAATTAAGGCAGTCGCAGAAGATGGAGGCCATTGGACAACTGGCAGGCGGCGTTGCCCACGATTTCAACAATATACTCTCGACAATAAAGAACTATGCGTACATCCTGAAAACAAGCCTCAATAAAGATGAGCAACAGCTCCTGAATTTTGTAGATTGTATACAGTCCTCAACGGATAAGGCCGCATATCTTACGCAAAGCCTTCTGGGCTTCAGCAGAAAGCTAATGGTCAACCTCCGGCCTGTAAACCTCATAGCCGTTGTATCAGGCATTAGAAATCTCTTTGAAAGTTTCGTCAGGGAGGATATAAATGTTCAGTTTTTGCTGAGTAGCTCTGAAATCATGGTGTCCGCCGACAGCGTGCAGATTGAGATGGTGCTTATCAACCTTGTCAACAACGCCATGGACGCCATGCCTAAGGGCGGAGCATTGACTATCAAGGCTGATATTACAACAATAGACCGTAGTTTTGTATCAAGACACAACTACGGTGTTGTCGGCGAGTATGCCAGAATCTGTATATCAGACACCGGACAGGGCATGGACCAGGCCACAAGGGAAAGGATATTTGAGCCATTTTTTACGACCAAGGAGGTAGGCAAGGGAACAGGTTTAGGACTTGCAACCGTCTACGGGATTGTTAAACAGCACAATGGTTATATAAACGTGTACAGTGAAGTCGGCGTCGGTTCAACCTTTACAATCCTGATGCCTATGGTTGAATCAACCGAAGAGACTGATAAAATTGTCAAACCCGCGCCAATAAGAGGCTCAGGGGAGACCATACTCCTGGCCGAAGATAACGAGGAGATGAGAAATAGTATAAGTACGATATTACAGAGGGCGGGCTACCAGGTAATAGAGGCCGTGGATGGCATAGACGCCATAGTCAAGTTTGATGACAACTCCTCTGAGATCGGCATTGTACTCTTAGACGTGGTAATGCCAAGGGCAAATGGCAAGGCGGTTTACGAGCACATAAAAGAGACCGACAGCCCAGCCAGGATAATTTTTCTGAGCGGCTACTCCTTTGAGATTATTAAGAAGCAAGACATTGCGGAGCACGTTGGAGAGTATGTACAAAAACCGGTGGACCCTGAGATTCTACTGAAAAAGATAAGGGAGGTCATTGACCAATGACAAACGCAAGACTGCTTGTTGTTGACGACGACAGAGCGCTGTTAGATTCAGTGGTTTTTATCCTGAAAAGAGAAGGATATGAGGTCTCTACCGCCAGGAGCGGCAGGGAGGCGCTTGAACAATTAAAAAATGGCCATTATGATACAGTAATTTCTGACATTAAGATGCCGGGCATGTCAGGCCTTGAGCTTATAGAGGCGATAAAGTCAGCAGGTTTTGAAACCCAGGTGATTCTTATGACGGCCTTTGCCGAGGTCAAGACAACAATTGAGGCCATAAGAAAAAATGCCTTTGACTTTATCATCAAACCCTGTGAACCGCAAGACCTCATAGTGGCTGTTGGAAAGGCGGTAAGGTTTAATCAACTGCTTAATATTGAGAAGGACTATAAAACCAACCTTGAGGCTACGGTTGAAAAAAGGACTAAAGAGCTCAGTGACGCCCTCGGGATGGTTAGTGACCTCAACGACGAACTCCTTCGACGCCTTACCACGGCTGCCGAGTGCAGGGATACCGACACCGGTTCGCACCTGATACGAATAGGCCTCTATTGTAAGAGA
The DNA here is from genome assembly GCA_015233045.1 of Nitrospirota bacterium. Taxonomy (GTDB): domain Bacteria; phylum Nitrospirota; class Thermodesulfovibrionia; order Thermodesulfovibrionales; family Magnetobacteriaceae; genus Magnetominusculus. The sequence goes on from JADFYL010000038.1 coordinate 9,827, forward strand.
ATTTCAGAGGCATTGGGAATGTCCGGTGATTTCATTGATGACATAATGTTTACCAGCACATTGCACGATATAGGAAAGATAGGAATATCCGATGATATACTCCTTAAGCCTGCCACTCTCACTAAAGAGGAGTTTGAAATTATGAAGACTCACACAACCATAGGCAGCGGCATACTCAAGGACTCTCCAATTGCCAGGCTCACGATGGCTGAGACGGTTGCTCTGCGCCACCATGAGAGGTGGGATGGCACAGGCTATCCCGACGGCCTTGCCGGCGAACAAATCCCCCTCCCCCCGCGAATCGTTATCATCTGCGACCAGTACGACGCCCTCATGATGCGCAGGCCATATAAGGCCCCACTGGGACACGCCAAAACCTATGAAATAATTACAATTGGCGATGGCAGAACCCTGCCGCTACATTTCGACCCTGCGATACTTGAGGCATTCAAAAAAGTCGCCCCTGACTTCGAAGATATCTTTAACTCATGCCAGGATTGAATAATAATAGGAGGTGTCAGGCATATGATAAACGCAAAAATACTTGTCGTTGACGACGATAGAGCGCTGTTAGACTCGGTGGCATTTATGCTTAAGAGAGAAGGGTATGAGGTCTCAGGAGCTGCAAGCGGCACAGCGGCCCTTGAAATATTAAAGACAGATTGTTTTGACGTGGTGCTTTCCGATATCAAGATGCCGGGCATGTCAGGTCTTGGGCTTATAACAGCCATCAAAGCAGCCGGTATCGAAACCCAGGTAATTCTAATGACGGCCTTTGTTGATGTAACGACAACCATTGAGGCCATAAGAAAGAATGCCTTTGACTTTATCATCAAACCTTACAATCCGCAAGACCTCCTATTGGCTGTTGAAAAGGCGGTGAGGTTTAATCACCTTGTCAATATGGAGAAGAATTATAAAATCAACCTTGAGGCTACGGTTGAAGAGAGGACTAAACAACTCAGTGAGGCCTTTATGGACAAGATACTACTTCAAAAAGAGGTTCATCATCGGGTAAGAAATAACCTTCAGATCATATCCAGCCTACTAAGCCTTCACTCAGCAACGATAACAGACGAAAATATGCTTGGTATCTTAATGACCATCCAACTGCGTATCAGATCAATGGCGCTTATACATGAGCAACTGTATCAGTCAGCCGACATATCTAAGCTGGACTTTGCTCAATACATTGAGAAACTAACATCTGAGCTGCTGCAATCTTGTAGTATATACCATATCGGCAGCGTTAATTTGGGGTTAGACATAGGCGTCAAAATGCTTGACGTAGATATTACGGTTCCATGTGCGCTGGTAGTGTGTGAGCTTGTATCAAACTCCCTCAAACACGCGTTCTCAGGCGGCGGGGATGGCCGTATATGGATTAGTCTTGTTAGAAATGCAGAGAATAAGCTGGAACTTATAGTCAGAGATAACGGTATCGGGCTGCCAGATGACATAGAGCTAAAAAGACGCAACTCACTGGGTATAAATCTGGTATGCGATTTAATCAAAATACAACTCAAAGGCTCTGTAGAAATTGACAGGACAAACGGCACTACGTTTAAGATGTTGTTTTAATCAGGGTTTAACCATCGGAATATGCGGTATTTGCCCATATAACGCGACAAGGTGATCAATCAGGGGCCGCTCAATCCTGGCTTTATCTTGACAAATCGTGTTTATTGTGTTATCTTCTACTTAGATTTGTGGGAGAGATTGTTGATATGAATGTTATCGCTGTTTCAAATCCGCAACAATGGGAGCCGGAGGGTTACGATAAAACTCGTGTGTTTGATTCAGGTAAATACCCGATTGCCGGTGTTTTAATCAGAAATAGAAGAAGGAGTGTTTATGAGATAATTAACTTCTGTGTGTTGCTCTGCTTATTACTAATTATGTTTCCTTCCCGATTGTGTGCTGAATGGGCGGACTGGATAGCAGATGCCAGTCTGTCTACCGAGTACAGGAATAATATAAATTATATGTTTGCTTACGACGAGAAAAGAGGAGATTTCGTGACATCTCCAGCAATATCCATTGGCAGATATTATCAGTTGGGGGAATATACAAGATTGCGGCTTACTGCCGATATATCCGGTGAGGTATTTGCTCTTTATCATAGATTGGACAGCATCCTTGCCGGACCTTCATTTGTTTTAGTGCAAAAACTCGGCATAGGCCACGAGATTCCATGGATTTCCCTGAAGGGCTCCGCTTCATACCTTACCGTAAGTGACAGTAACAGAGACAGCGTGATATATACAGCCGGTATTAACGCCGGAGGGTATGTCAGTGAGAGGATAGACTTGCAGGCAGGGTATCTATTTACCGCGAGAAGGGGCAAAGACCTCAAGGCTGCGGAGAATGGTGCCTCTGGTCGCGTTTTTGATCTTAACAACCACAGGATTTCATTGATAGCAAACTTTCTTATCGCGCCGCGTTTAGTTATCACCCCGGGTTATTTTTACAATACAGGTGATTTCGTATCCTCAGCGTGCAGGGACTATGTCAGCGAGATTAAAGAGTACTCAAAGGCAAACACCCTTGATAATGATTATGGAGAACCCATGTGGACATATAAGATGCACGGCCACTCCCACCAGCTTACGTTTGGGGCCAGTTATGCCCTGACCGGGCATTTATCGCTAAATGCCGGTTATTCATACGTTTTAGGACAGGCCAATGGGTGGAAATACTATGAAAACATTGAAAAGTTTGCTGTTATGTATAGTTATTAAAAGAGAAAAGTACTGTGTATCGGCGTGAGGATTGGATGAAAAAAAATGGTTGCTTTGTTATTTTTCCTGCGATGACAATTTGCTTTATTGTTTTTGCTTTAGTATCATACTGTTATGGCTCAAATCTTAAAGCTCTTGTTGTAGATGACGAGGGAAAACCGGTAGAGTATGCGGTTATAACGGCGACTCCAGCATCCGTTACTGAAAAAGATGTAAAAAAGCCGTCAGATGTGATTATTGACCAGATTGACAAAGAATTTATTGCCTATATAACGCCTGTGCAGGTGGGAACCACCGTGACATTTCCTAACAACGATAAAATACGCCATCATGTTTACTCTTTTTCTTCCGCAAAAAAATTTGAGATACCCCTGTATCCTCCCGGTGTTGATGCCAACAACAAAGTGCTTTTTGACAAACCGGGGGTGGTAGTTGTCGGCTGTAATATTCACGACTGGATGAAGGCATATATCTATGTCGTGGACACGCCATATTTTGCAAGTTCCGATTCTCAAGGAAAAAGTATTGTGAGTAATTTGCCTGCTGGCCAATATGATGTAGCCGTTTGGTATCCAGCCATGGAGCCTAAGTCACAGGGTCAAATAATGAAGATATCCGTGGTTAGCGGCAATGATAACGATGTTAAATTTACCGTGCACCTTACACAGCAGTGGCGCTCAAGGCGCGCCCCTGTCTTAGGAGGCGGAGGGGGACTTTACCGCTGATATGACTTTTTTTTTCGCCGTTTTAACTCAAGGATTCTTTTTCTCTTTTTAACCCTCATCGGCCTTGTTCAGCTCGCTTCGATAGTTTTTATAGATACTGTCATGATAGATAGCGCCAAAACCCAGATATATGAAAACCTCTCCGTCGGAGGGCGTGTGTTTTCAGAACTTATGAGCAGAAGAGCCTGGCAACTTGCTCAAATGACCCGCCTTCTGTCCACGGATTTTGCCTTTAAAAACGCCGTTGCAACCTCCGACCACGAAACAATTATCTCAGTACTGGAAAACCTGAAAACCCGCATAAATGCCCATATGGTGATGCTTATATCATTGGATCGCACCGTTTTGGCAAACACAATGCACCCGGAAATTTTAGAAGATACGCTGCAAGTGCCTGAGGCGTTGACTGAGGCGGAAAAACATGGAGAGTCATCGGCGATTGTTACAATAGGTGGAAAAACGTACCAGATTATTATAGTGCCTCTTCTTGCTCCCGACCCTATCGCCTGGGTTTGTACCGGATTTGTAATAGATGATGGTCTGCTTTTTGAGCTAAAAAAACTTATCCTGGCCCATATAAGCATTATAAATATGAACCGGACAGAGAGACGGCCTCTTATCGCGTCAACTTTACCTAAACAAGCCTCTGATGCCCTGATTAAAGCTATTTCAGAAGTTGACATCGAAAAAGTAAAGGCCATGGAGGTGAACTACGGAGGAGAAAAATACGTTACGGCAACAACGACTTTGCAAACTGCTGGCGGTTATCCAATAGTCACAGTTCTTCAACGCTCTCTGAACGATGTACTCAGACCCTTTTACAGGCTAAGAAGGGTTCTTTACGTGTTCTTTGTCCTTACACTGCTTTGTTCAATTCTTGCGTCGCTGCGTATAGCCCGAACTGTTACCAGGCCGGTAAGCACTCTTGTGGAGGGTGTAAGAGAAATCGCTAAAGGTATCTACAGCCATCGGGTTGAGATCAGGTACAGGGATGAGATAGGTGAGCTTGCCGAGGCCTTTAATATGATGAGTATAGGACTTGAGGAAAAAGAACTGGTGTCCGCCTTACTTGGAAAAGTCATATCAGCACCTATTGCCCATGAATTACTGAAAAAGGATGTCGAACTTGGTGGTGAGGAACGTGAGGTAACCATACTGTTTTCTGATATCAGAAATTTTACGACAATAAGCGAAAACCGCCCGCCAAAGCAAATCCTGACTATGTTGAACATGTATATGACCGGGATGAGCGCTATAATAGAAAAATACGGCGGTGTTATAGACAAGTACATAGGAGATGCTATAATGGCCCTTTACGGCGCTCCTATTGCTAACCCGGACGACGCCGACAGGGCGCTTAACTCGGCGATAGAAATGATGGAGGCTCTGGGCGGGGTAAACAGAGAAATCGAACAAATGGGCCTTGCGCCAATTGACATAGGTATTGGGATAAACACAGACATTGTGTTAGCAGGAAACATAGGCTCCAAGTCCAGACTTAACTACACTGTCATAGGGGATGGTGTAAACGTTGCCTCAAGACTTGAAACACTTACAAAAAATGAAGGGTTTAAAACAAAAATCATCGTAAGCAGCACTACCCTCAGTAAATCCAGGGGGGACTACCTGACACGTTCATTAGGTTCTGTGGCCGTTAAGGGTAAAAGCGAGAAGATAACTATTTATGCCTTGGATGGCCTGGCTCCTAAGAAGCATAAGCGCTCAGACGAGGATACGCATTGACTCAATCCAGCCTGTAAATGTATAATGGAGGTGTTCGGTACAGCAGGTGTGTTAGCAACAGATTGGGTTGTCATCAGTAGCGCATGTGCGGTGCGTAGGTTCATACTGTTAATTAAGTTATCGCGGTAGTGTATTCATTTGACGTAAGGCTCAATGGTTGAGCCTTAACTTAGAGCCAGCCACAAAGGTGAATAACCGTGAAAGTAGCGCTGATTAATCCGGGGACTGACCAGAAGTACGCCGTCCAGGAGCCGCTGAATCTTGGGTTTCTGGCGTCGTTCCTTCAGGCTAACGGCGTTGATGTTATAATTATTGATGAGCTGGCAGGCCAGGACATCGCCCGTGAGCTGGAACTTTATAAACCGGACATCGCAGGGCTTACCGCCACCACACCCCTTGCCGACGACGCGTACAGGGCTGCCGGCATATGCAGAGAGATGGGTATTCTTACCGTGATGGGCGGGGTTCACGCTGGCGTAATGCCCGATGAGGCGCTAAAACATGTCAATGTGGTTGTCAAAGGCGAAGGTGAGACCGCCCTTTTTGACATCATCAGAGACGATATATGCGGCGGCATAATCTCACGCCCATATATAAAGGATATAGACTCTATCCCGCCACCGGCGCGCCACCTGCTTCAAATGGATTTTTATGTCAGGTCAAAATCCAGAACCCCCCACAGCTACCTCTATTTCGTACCAACAGAGGCAAAGACCGCCTCGGTACTGACCAGCCGCGGCTGCCCATATAGCTGTATCTACTGCCATAACACATGGAGAGGTACGCCAACCAGATACAATAGCCCGGAGCGCGTCGTCTCAGAGATCGCTGACATAAAAAAAGACTACGGCGTAGAGACTATATTTTTTATAGAAGATAACCTGTTCGTCAACAAAAAGAGGCTCAGGGCTATCTGTGAGCTGATGATAGATAATAATCTCAATGTGTTATGGGGAGGGAACTCAAGGGTTGACAACATAGACCCTGAAATCCTCGCACTGGCAAAGAAGGCGGGCTGCCGTCAAATCACTTTCGGGTTTGAAAGCGGTTCGCAGCGCGTGCTGGATATATTGAAGAAAAAGACCACAGTCCTGCAAAACAAACAGGCCATAGAGCTGTGTAATGAGGTCGGCATAATCCCCCAGGGGACATTTATTGTTGGAAGCCCGATGGAGACGCTGGAAGATGTCAGGCTTACCATGAAGTTTATCGAAGAAAGTAACATAGAGAGCGCGGGCATTTGCATCGCTACCCCATACCCCGGCACTCAGCTTTGGGACTGGGCAAAGGAAAACAACCTGATGCCGGAAACATACGCGTGGCGGGATTTCGATTACCTCAACACCCCAATAAATCTATCCCCCGCGATACCAAAAAAAGAACTGATGGCACTCATAGAAAAAGTAAACATCCTCCTGGCGATAAGGCAAAAGGGTAGAGTAAATGTGCTCAGTGCCATAAAGGACATCGTCAGGGAACCTTCTAAGGTTTTTACGATATTGGAATCCCTGATAAGAAATCCGCGTCTTGTAATAAATCTTACTAAAAGATTTATCGCGCAGGTGTTTTCGCGTTTGCCATGAACTTTTCGATAATTAGTTTGACAAAATATATTCAAGAGGACTAAACTTAGTGGATTAGAAGGAGGCAGATAGATGACCAAACTTGACGAGTTATGTATCAACACGATAAGAATGCTTTCAATTGACGCCGTGCAGAAGGCCAACTCAGGACATCCCGGAATGCCGATGGGCGACGCCGATATGGCATATGTATTATGGACGAAGTTCTTAAAGCATAGTCCATCGAACCCTCACTGGTTTAACCGTGACAGGTTTGTGCTTTCGGCGGGTCACGGCTCAATGTTGCTCTATAGTTTGTTGCACTTGACCGGCTATGAGATTTCATTAAACGATATTAAGAATTTCAGGCAATTCGAGAGCAAAACACCGGGGCATCCTGAGTATAACGTGGACACGGGAATTGAGGTATCCACCGGGCCGCTTGGCTACGGTTTTGCCGTTGGCGTGGGGATGGCGATGGCCGAGCGCTATCTTGCCGAGACATTCAACAAGCCTGGTTTTAACGTAGTAGATTACAATATCTATGCCATAGTAAGCGACGGCGACATAATGGAGGGAGTTTCATACGAGGCGGCGTCAATAGCCGGGCACTTGAAGCTCGGTAAGATAATATACTTGTACTCTTCCAACAATACTACGATAGACGGCTCGGCGGATTTGACATTTACCGAGGATGTCGCAAAGAGATTTGAGGCCATGAACTGGCACGTCGAGCAGGTGGATGGATATAAGCTGCCCGCAATAGAGAAGGCCCTCGCCAAGGCAAAAGAGGAAAAAAAGAGACCTTCTTTAATCATAGCGACCACTCACCTGGGCTACGGCAGTCCCAACAAGCAGGATATTTCCGACATCCACGGTGCCCCTCTCGGAGAGGAAGAGGTCAGGCTGACGAAAGAGCATTTCGGCTGGCCGCAGAAGACTTTTTATATCCCGAAAGAGGTTACAAAACATTGCCGCGAGGCGGTGGACAACGGGAAAAAAGAGGAGGCCGAATGGAACGCCCTGTTGAAAAAATACAGGTCAAAGCTGCCGGAACTTGCAGTGCTGTTCGATCAATTCATGAGCGGCAAGCTAAACGGCACGTGGAAGACCGCCCTGCCTCAATTTGACATCACAAGCGGGATGATAGCGACACGCAGCGCCTCTGGAAACGTACTAAACGCCATATCCGAGGAAATCCCTAACCTGATAGGCGGCTCCGCGGACCTGTCACCGTCCAATATGACATATTTAAAAAAACACGGACGCTATGGCCAGACGAAAGTTGCCAGAAACATCCACTTCGGCATAAGGGAATTCGCCATGGGGGCAATCCTTACCGGTATGTCATTAAATAAAGCACTCATACCGTATGGCGGGACGTATCTGGTGTTTGCCAGTTTCATGTATCCCGCGATAAGGATGTCAGCGCTGATGAAGGCGCGCGTTATATACATATTGACCCATGACTCAATAGGAGTGGGAGAGGACGGCCCAAGCCACCACCCGATAGAGCAATTGACCACTTTGAGATTGATTCCGAACCTTCTGGTCATCAGGCCCGCCGACGCCAACGAAACCGTCAAGGCGTGGGAGATAGCCATGGAGTACGAAGGCGGCCCTGTGGCGTTGATTCTGACGAGGCAGAGTGTGCCGGTTCTCGACAGAAAGATATATGCCTCACATGAGTGGCTTCAATATGGGGCATATGTACTCGCGGATTCCGGGAGGGCACCGGAGCTGATTCTCATTGCCTCTGGCTCAGAAGTTCACCAGGCCCTAGGGGCATACGTCCAACTGCTCAAAGAGGGCGTTGCTGTAAGGTGTGTGAGTATGCCGTCATTTGAGCTGTTTGAAAAACAGTCGGCAGAGTACAAGGAATCGGTACTGCCAGTCAATGTACATAAACGCCTTGCCGTTGAGGCTGGCTCAACTCTGGGCTGGTATAAATACGTCGGGCTTCATGGCGATGTAATAGGTATTGACGCCTTTGGAATCTCGGCGCCTGCAAAGCAGTTGTTTGAGCATTTCGGCTTTACGGTGGAGAATGTCCTTAGACGCGCGCGCGCGCTTTTAGAGAAATAGCCAGACCGGCGGTGCCGGCTAAAATCATAAGCGAGGACAGGAGCTGTCCCATTGTGATTACTCCCGCAAGCATTCCGAGCTGCGGGTCAGGCTCTCTGAAGAACTCGACGACCACTCTGAAAACACCGTAGAGGATTATGAATGTGCTTGTCAGTGCGCCACGCCGTGTGGAAAGCCTGTCTTTAGTAATCCACATAATGGAAAAGAGGACAACGCCCTCAAGGAAGAACTCGTAGAGCTGCGAAGGGTGCCGTGGCAGAGGTCCTCCGCCCGGGAAGACCATTGCCCACGGGACATCGGCCACGCGCCCGAAAAGTTCGGCGTTAATAAAATTCCCTAACCTGCCAAGCCCAAGCCCTATGGGGACAGTGACACTAATCATATCGCAGAACATAAGGAAATCAATCTTTTTAATGCGGCAAAAGATAAACCCGCCGGTAATCGCCCCAAGCATTCCGCCATGAAAAGACATCCCCCCGTGCCAGACGGCAAAGGCCTCAAGCGGATTGCCCATGTAATAATCAAGGTTATAGAACAATGCGTATCCAAGCCTCGCGCCGAGAATGAGGCCGATGACGGTAAACAGGTATAAGTTTTCGAGGTCTTCGCTTTTGAGGGATACCCTGCGGCGTTTCAGTTGATATTTAACAAGGTAAAAAGAACTCACAAATCCAATCAGGTACATAAGTCCGTACCATCGAATCTGAACCGGGCCAAATTTTATTAAATAAGGCCGTATCTCAGGATAAGCCAGCATAACCGTTGATAATCTAACATAACCGGGCGAAAAAAGTAAGCGTGCCATGGCCTCTTTGATGGCGTGTAAGGCAGCGCCGGTGCGGCCAGATGGCTTCTATCATTGCGGCATAGACGCCGTTTGCCCTTGCATTATGTTGTACGTTGAGCTTACTTCCAGCATTTACGCCAGCAACCTTGCGGGCATTGATCATGGCCTTTATCTTATCTCTCAGAGTAGGTCCCCAATCAAAATAATGCTTCCAATAGACGGTAGGGATACCGGGATGCGTGAGAATATAGGCATAAGCCTACTCGACTTCCCAGTATATTTTTATGGCAACCATATACCTCACTATTTTCACCCTCTATATAATTACTATTTAAACATATCGCGAATGTTTTGCCGGAACTTCTTGACTGTCTCAATTGTTGATACGGCGTATGGTTTTGTCGCCGGGGGGATTTTTTCCTCAAGCGCGTCAGTCATGTCCATAAATAAGTTGAACGTCCGTCTTAGGAAGACTATGAATATATCGAACATCGTCGTCGCTATTAAAAACATCGTCAACATCAGTAAAAAGAGTACGATAAGGTACCAAGGGCTTATCCTGAGTATCTCAAAGAATGTCTTGCCTCCTATCTCACCCCATTTTAAGAAGGTATTTTCCCATGAGTCGTGGAAAAATTCGGCATAAAGCACCGCCCCCGATATTATTCCTAACATTCCGGGAATAGCGTCAAGCGACCCTTCCCCTAGCGCCCCGGCCGCAGTCCCCGGACAATAACCCAATATCGCAATCGCCGCGCCAAACATCAGCCCTCCTATAATCTGAGGCACTATTACGGTCTTTGGCACGTGAAGCTCGAAAACTCCCGCGTCTTTAAATATAAAAAGCATCAAAACTGATATCATTAAAATAGGCGTACCCACTCGAAACACCGTAAAATCCTGAAGCCGAAACAGACCGCTTACAATGTCATATTTGCAGAGACGGGACTTCTGCAAAACAACGCCAAACAATAACCCAAGGATCAGTCCTCCATAGAGGCTCGTCGGCCCCTTGACCGCCTCAATCGTGCCAGTGTCAAACGTCTGCGCTAATCTGCCAACCAACTCCTTAATCGTAATCAACTCTATCATATCAGTCCTTCCTCACCGCTATAACCTTTGTCCTGTAAAATACAAATGTCGTAACTACGCCGCCAACCCATAATGACATCATAAAAATAAACCCCGCCGGGGCCAATTGCACCACCCCTGAAATCAGAAGGCCGCTGACACATCCTCCGGCTATTCTTGCCGCAAACCCCA
>JADFYL010000039.1:0-2551 GCA_015233045.1 Nitrospirota bacterium
TCTTTGTCTGTCATTCCTGCTCTTTGTCTGTCATTCCTGCTCTTTGTCTGTCATTCCTGCTTGTCCGGAATCTATCCTTATACCTCAGAATAGGCAAAATCATCATGAAACAACCATTTAAGTGACGATTCCGGACAAGCCGGAATGACAAAAAGAGACAAGGATGACAACAAACTAAGGGACTATCGCTTACTTATGACGGAGAACAAGTTTACCGTGGGAGCACTGAAGCCGCCAACGAGGGGATAATCCCCCTTCGTCGTTAATCCTTAATGATCCTTCTTTTTGGAAATTTGACAAAACAGGCCGGTTAATATAATATTGACGATGGGAAAATACGGGCAGCATATAAGAGAAGACAAGAGTGTGCTTACGGAGCCGCGATGTCCTTTTTGCAGGACGCTGTTTGAGCGGCCGCGTGAGGTGTCAACAATACTGGGGTATTTTTCGGGAGGGACATGCGGTTGTGGAGCGGTTTTTTCGTATGACCCGACGAGAAAAAACATGGGCGAGGCATTTATGGATGCCCTGGCCTATGCGTGCAATGAAGACTGGGACCTTGCCCAGTCTCTGGAATCTGAAAAGGACTTTGAGGAAAAATTTGTCGTCTACAGAGAAAACGACCACACTCTGTCATCAAAGGCCGTAAGCAGCAACCCAAAAGACAGGATAGTGAATATGATTTTTGTCAAGCTAAAAAATCAGCAAACCGAATAAAACGTCTGTAGAACGAGGAATGACGGGCTTAATAAAATTTATTGATAAACTTATTAATAAAATTTATTTGACGGTAGGGCGTCAGGTATATTAACTTTGTAAGGTTATTGAAAGCAGAAGAGATAATCAAACAGAAAGGGAGTTTCCCGAAGATTAATGTATAACACAACAGGAGGATGAATATGCGTACAATTGAGTGTGCAGGAAAGAAGATCGAGCTTGACGAGGACGGTTATCTGACAAACCTGAACGATTGGTCAGAGGATTTGGCGAAGATGTTGTCTAAGGAAGACAATCTTGATCTCTCAGAGCCCCACTGGGAAGTAATCAACTTTTTGAGGTCGTACTATCAGCAGTACCAGATAGCTCCGATGATCAAGATTCTGGTGAAAGAGATAAAGAAGACGATGGGAGCCGACAAGGGCAACACCAAGTATCTCTACCAGTTATTTCCAGATGGCCCGGCGAAGCAGGCGTGTAGGTATGCCGGACTTCCAAAGCCTACGGGCTGCGTATAAGGTAAGCTTTTTTTTCGGTGGGGGCAAAATGTCCGTGCCGAACATTGGCAGAGGAGAATGGACGCCTGGTAGTTTCTACTAGGCGTTTCCAGTTTGTGCAATATCAAGGAATATAAAGAGGGCCGTAACGCAAGCGGCTCAACGGGCGGAATGATGAATGGTATGATGAATGGTATAAGATTCATGATTGACATGTATGTCAGTGGAATAGTTTATGCGGCCTGCCTGGTTTTTGTTGCCGGGTTCTTGTGTAAGATATATTTTGGATACTATAAGACCCCTCAACCGTTAAAGATACCGCAGACTCCTCAGCCCACCACACTGTCAGGCGTGATAATGAGGATGGCGGGGGATGTTTTATTTTTCAGGAGCCTGGCCAAAGGCACCACGCTGCTTTTTATTGCGGGATGGGTGTTTCATTTTACGTTTTTACTGGTGATCATAAGGCACCTGAGATATTTCGTTAATCCGGTTCCCGGGTTTATAATCGCTCTCGGCAATGGCGTGCTGGCTATTGCTTCTTTGTTGATGGTGGCGCTTATTGTTCTCCTTTTCAGAAGGTTTATAGACAGAAAGGTAAGCTATATTACCTCTTTTGCCGATTACTTCGTACTTTTGTTAATTATGGGAATCGTTCAAAGCGGGATAATGCTGCACTATGAGCAGTTCAGGCCAAACATCGCCGAGATAAAGGCGTTTATGCTTGAGCTAATGGAGTTGAAGACGCCTTTTCTTGTTATGATAATGCACCCGCATCACGCGCCCGGCAATGCGTTATTCATAACCCATTTAAGTCTGGTAGCGTTGCTGCTTATATATTTCCCATTCAGTAAGCTGATGCACGCCGGGGGTTACTTCTTCAGTCCGACCAGAAACATGATAAACAACGCCAGAGAAGTCAGGTATATAAATCCCTGGGATAAAGGATAGACGGAGGTATTATAATGGCAGAGGGAAAGACGGCCGAGGGGCAGTGTAACGAAGCCTGCGAGGCCAATGAAAGGATACAGGAACATCTGAAGTTTTCTAAAATAAAAGTCAAGGCACCCAAGCTCACCGGTGAAATAGAGATACCGGATCTCAACCCAAACTCCATGTTGAGCGTAAAACCCCAGTTGTTGACGGCCAAGGAGATGCTGGAGCATCTTGGGTACCCCGCCAGCGGATTAATACCGAACTGGAAAGAGGTGTTTCTCAGAAAGATGGATGAGATACTCAAGAAGTACCGCTCGGTAAGGCTCTATATGGACATTTGTGTAAAGTGCGGGGCGTGTGTTGACAAGTGCCACTATTATCTTGGCACAGGCGACCCTCTC
>JADFYL010000039.1:3033-20591 GCA_015233045.1 Nitrospirota bacterium
GGTGTTTCATCAGGCCGGCATAAGCTGGACGATGAGTACCCATGCCTCAGAGGGTGGGAACTTCGGCATGTTTGTACATAACTATGAGCACATGAAAAAGATAAACAAGAGGATATGGGAGGCCGCCAGGGCGTTAAAGGTCAGGCGCGTAGTGGGCGGCGAATGCGGACACATGTGGAGGGTTCTGAGCAGCTTCAGCAACACCATGTGGGGGCCGTTTGATTATCTCGACCAAAAGTATATGAGGCCGCAGCATATGTGTGAAGTTACCCTTGACCTGCTGAAACGCGGCGCGCTGAAGATAGACAAGTCGGCCAACGAGGAGTTTATCGTGACGATGCACGACTCGTGCCAGGTAGCAAGAGGGATGGAATTGGGCGGAGTGCCGAACGGGCAATTTGATATTCCCAGAGATGTTATACGCGGGGTCTGTGAAAAGTTCGTGGACATGCCGGCGGAGACGATAAGAGAAAGGACATTCTGCTGCGGTGCCGGACAGGGACTGCTTGGCGACGACATGATGGCCACAAGGGTAAAGGGGGCGATGCCAAGGATGCAGGCATACCATTACGCCAAACGCGAGAGCGGTGTTAACTTTGTAGCCCTGATATGCGCTATATGCAAGGCGCAGTTGAGCAAGATGTTCCCTGAGTACGGCATTGCTATGGAGGAAGTCGGCGGAGTTCATCAGCTGGTAGGTAGAGCCATAGTGCTAGGTGCTAAGGAGGGCGTGTAATGGTAGAGAGAGTTTTGAGGTATAAGATTGTATTGGCCGTGCTGCTGGGGGTGTTTGCGATTGTTGTCGCCGGATGTGAAAGGCCGGAGATGCCAGCGGTCGGTGCCAAAGGAGAGTCAGCCCTGCAGGTGCCTGAGGGTATTCATTTATTTCCATGGTATCACGTTAAAGACAAGATAGCAAGCAATCACATGACTTTGATAAGCAAGGGCAAGGTGACGGTGGCCAACTGCCTTCCATGCCATCACAACCCCGACAAATTCTGTAATAAATGCCACGAATACGTGGGAGTAGAGCCGGTCTTGGTTGGCAAGACATACAAGGATGTGCTGGCGTTAGAGATGCCGCCCCCTGGGATTCCCCCCCCACCGAGCCACTCACCCATAGAAACATGGAAGACCACCCATGACGAGGCGATTATAAGCGGCAAGGAAACCATAGCCACCTGTTCTGGCTGCCATCCCGCCGCTGACCAGTTCTGCAATAAGTGCCACGAAAACGCATATATCCGAAAGATAACGTACTAGCGTACAGGGATTAAAGACGAAGGGGGGTGTAACCCCCCTTCACCCCTGATTACAACCTTATGGCTAAAAAGACAAGACATGCGGTTAAACAGGTGGTGGTTGTAAAGGAAAATGCCTCCACGGCATTTTTTAAGGCACATTATGTAAAGATACTTTTATTAGTGTTTATCGTTTACGGGTTTTCTCTGCGGGCATACCATATGGACTATGTCAGCATCGGGCTGCATAATCTAAAGGAAAACCAGCACCTGAGCGAGGCGCTGAATTTTTACAACAATGGCATCTCCATTCACAGGGAGGTGTTTTTCCAATCTGCAGACAAAGACATCCCTTATTATGAGGAATACCCGCAGTTTCCCCTGATACCTTATATCGGGGTGGTGCTGTGGAAGATATTTGGCGTTAGTTTCTGGACAATGCGTCTGCAGATTATTCTGTTTTCCCTTGGGACGATACCCCTGTCTTACGCGGTTACGAAAAAAATCACCGGCGACGAGGTACTCTCACTCGTTACGGCGGGGTTTATGGCCATTATGCCGCTTAATGTGTTTTTTGGCAGGAATATCCAGCCGGAGAGCCCTTGTTTATTTCTCCTGCTCGTGTTTTATTATTATTTTATCAAATGGTCTGAGGACTCCGGCGTTGCTAATGCCCTGTATGCGGGAATGTCCGCGGCCCTTATCGGGCTTTTGAAGATCTCATTTTTAGTGCCGACACTTGCCGTGCTGCCCATAATTCCTTACAGGCGCACTTTAGACGATATTAAATCAGCGCGTTTCAGGCCATACGTTGGGTTTTTAGTTATCTTAGTCCTGCCGCTTTACATATGGATAACGAAACTCACAAACATAAATGAGTCCCTGACTGAGGGGTCACTGCACAATATCAAGCCATTTGACCCGTTTACGCTTCAATACTGGCAAACCAACGGCGCCACGATAATGGCCTTCTGGCAGGACAACTACTCTGTGCCGTTAGGCACGGCCATGTTTTTGGGGCTGCTCGCCCTGTTATTCGTACAACAAGGACGGACGAGGAGCTTTTTCCTCTCATATTTGGGTTCATTCGCCGTTTATATGATGATATTTAGTCTGTATTTCTATCAGCACAACTACTACCAAATGCCTTACGTATATCTGGCGGCGTTTTCTATGGCCTTCGCCTTTCATTATCTGTTTACGGTCATAGTAAAAATAAGGCATTTAAAGTATGCCTCGTTTCTGATACTTCTTTTGAGCCTGTACGCGGTAAAAGACAGCACCATGCGCCAATATGACAGACAGTTTCCCGGCACTGACATAGCGGGCGAATATATCAGGTCCCATACAAACCGTACAGACAGATTTTTAGTCTCGGCCTCGGCTCAAAAACTTGCCGTCTGTTATTTTGCCGAAAGGTTTTGCTTCCCACTTCCAGCTCAAGAGGAGGAGGTAAAACAATTCGAGAAAAAATTTAACTCAAAATATATCTTTATCTATAATAATTCCATGCCTGAGGCCATGTCGCGAAGCTCATGGGATTATGTATCTAAAAACTATAAGATCGCAGAGGCTGGTGTAATCCACTCCGGCGCTGCACAGGACGCCTCGCAGGGGGGTGGCTTTGCTATCGCGTACCTGTTATTGGTAAAAGGCGGACAGTTCTCGACCGACATATTAAATGGCAAGGTGCCGGTGCTAAAGAAATACTACGAATTTAGTTACGCCAATTACCCGTTTTATATTATAGAACCCGAAAAATGAATCCTTCCCAAACAAGACTTGCCGACATAGCGATGGTCTTTGCCGTAGTACTTGCCGGTATAAAGTTGGCCTATGGCCTGGAGCGGTTTTTGGACATAGGGTTGTATGACGAGAGCGTTTATCTGTATAAGGGCGTTATGCTAGCCTCTTTGGGGATTCCACCACCTGACTCAGGCCCGCTTTATAAGGCATGGTATTGGTTTCTTTCCCTGTTTGTCAAAGACAATATCAAACTCTACTATCTGAACTACAGGATTATGGCGATTGCCCCCGCCGTGTTATTCTATTGCCTCATGAGGACTTATCGCACGCCCATGGTTGTATCGCTGGTTGTAACATTTTTTTATCTCATCTCCTTCGGAAATCTGTCTGTATGGCCCAAGCCGTCACATTTTGCCATCGTAATAGCGTTAGGACTGTTTACGATAAAAAGATATATCCCGTCCAATTCAAAGTCGGCGTTATTCTTAGCCGGAGGTGCGCTGCTCATGTCTTATGCCAGACCGGAGTTTTTCATGTCGTATGTCATGTTCATCGGGTTTTATATCGTTCATGCCATATTAAAGAGACGCGTGATGTTGTGGAAAGAGGAACTGCCCACGTTGATTTTATTGACGGTGATGAGTTTATCACTCTTTACAATTTTCGGGGTGCCGGTTTCGGGGGAAAATAACCGCTCGTGGAATGCCTTCGGGCAACATTTTTCCCTCAACCTGAGCAAGTGGCAACACACAGACAAAAATCCATGGCTTGACTGGGAGACGATAGTCAGAGAACCCTTCGGCCATGCCCATAGTGTTACCGGGGCATTTGTAATAAACCCCTCAGCGTTTATCAAACACGCCGCGTATAACATCGTCGGGCTTGTTCATACCGTTTTTGGGGTGTTCTTAATGCACTTTAATGTTATTCTGCCATCGCGTACGGGCGCGAAATTCGTTATGGAGGGTTATGTGCTTGCCGCGTTGTTAATTGTGGCTGGTTTTTACTTCCGAAAACGGTTAGTCCGAAATTTCAGAGAGAATTTTAACGAATCTAAAATGATCCTACTATTTTCATCGTTTATCGTAGCGCCATCTCTGATTTCTCTGGTAATAATATATCCTCGATACCATTATGCGCTGATAGTGGGGGTTTTTGCGGCCTTTGTGGCGGCGGTGGTTTTGAGTTCGAAGGCCCCCCAACAAATTCAGAAAAACGCCGCCATTTCATATGCCCTGTTGTTTGTCCTGCTGACTCCGTATAGCAGCCCAAATCCATACTTTAACTATACATCCAACAGGGGGCAATTGCAGAACGTGGAGACGATAAGATTCATCCGGGCGCTCAACATATCAAAACCAGTGAACATGCTGGAGGCCGAAGGGGGAATTGCCTATTATCTTGGCCACAATTACGGCTGGATTGCCGACTGGAGCAAAAACACAGGGTTTTATCAATTTCTAAAATCAAATGGAATCAACATGATAGTGCTTTCTGAGGCGCTCCACAGCGATTCCCGTTTTGCCAGCGACAAGCAGTGGCACGATTTCCTCTCAAACCCGCGAGGCTTTGGCTTTATTCAGTTAGATGTTCGCGGCACAACGAGGCAGTTGCTGGTGCGAGAGTACCTGATAAGCCAGTAAATGAAATCCATGAAACAAAGATACGGCGCTGCCGCCCAATTTATTGCCATAACTATTGCGGCATTGTTATCGCTGCCCGTTGTCTTTACCCCCTTGTCCGGCAGACTTGACGATTCGTGGAGATTTGCCCTGCATAAGGCAAGATTAAACGGCCTCGTCTTTGGCACAGACATCGTCTTTACATACGGCCCGCTGGGTTATCTCACATGCCCTCTATACATAGACTGGGGGTTGTGGCTGCAGTCGCTTTTATATACGCTCATCACCCACGCCTTGTTTTGGGGGGCGATATATTACTTCCTCAAAAGATACAGGGCAAGGCTCTTAATTACGATTTATACCGCGGTTGGAGTTTTTGTGTATTTACAGGCGATAATTGATTCGTATTATTACTTTTATCTATTTATATTCGCATATGGATACATAACAAATAAAGAAAAAAATATACCGCTTCTTGCTGCAATTGCCTTAATCGCTGCGCTGTGTTTATACATAAAGTTTTCTTTCGGTATGGCCGTGGCCCTGATGTTTATGACTTTTATCGTGCTGCTTACGTTGGAAAAGAGGTACAAGGAGGCCGCTCAGGGGGGTATCATGTTCACTATGTTTACAGTTGTCTCAGGACTAATCATGATAGGCGGGCCGTGGGCTCTTGCCACTTTTTTCTATAATTCATGGGTGGTTGCAGACGGGTATATTGACGCTATGGCGGTTGATGGCCCCCGGTGGAAACTTTTTACCGCCCTGTTTGCATGGGTTGTCTATGGGACGTTTCTTTTGCGAAGCATTATAAGAAAGAATCAGGGAGATATATATTATTTTGCCATGTCGTTGGGGTTTCTTTTCATAAATTATAAACATAGTGTTGGTAATGGTTCTATATTTGAGTGGGATTTCTTTGCAACATGGGGAATGGTTTTTACTCTTTATTATATTAAAAAGGCCGGTGAGGCAGACGAAAGAATCGTAATTAAATACGCCGCCCTGGCGGCCTCGGTCTTGCTTGTTGTCTTGCCCATATATAAATTTCAATCAAAGGCTGCCCCAATTAAACACCTGCTGTCACTAAAGATAAATCAGATTGCCGCCGCCCTTGCCGTTTATCACGACCCACCACTGTCCCACGAGATGAACCGGCAACGGCTGTCGGCCTGGTATGCCCTGAGTCCTTCGACATTGGAGCTGCTTGGTGACCATACGGTTGATATTTTTACAGTTGACGCCGCCCTGGCCGGGTATTACGGGTTGAATTGGCATCCACGCCCCGTCTTCCAGTCTTATTCGGCGTATACGGCCTACCTTGATCAATTAAACGAGAGGTTTTTGAGTAAACCTGACGCCCCGGAGTATTTGTTGTATGCCCCTGTGGGATTTGACGACAAGAGCGCCGTGCTATTTGAGCCTGCGACATACAGAAAAATCCTCACCGGCTACCGCGCCGCCGCCAAAGACGGCATATTCTGGATATTAAAAAGGAGGGAGAATGTTGGCCCTGCCAGGGAAGAGGCTATTGCCTCAGCAGCGGTGCCGCTGGGCGTCAGGATACCATTCAACATAGACGATAGATATTACACATTTGCGAGGGTTTATGTTAAATACAATGTCATAGGTAAAATTCTCAGGGTTTTATACAGGGCACCCGGCCTTTACATACAGTTCTATCAGGGCGGAGTGCCGGGGAAAAGATACAGATTTTGTTTTAACGCGGTAAATGGGATCAATCTGAATCCCTTCGTAAATAACCCCGCTCTTGAAGAGGCCAACGAATTTGCTATAACGACGCCATCTCCGGCCTTTTTCGATAAAAATGTAGAAGTGGAATTTTTCAAGGTATTACGGCAATGATGGTAAAATGGAAGCGTTGCTGTGACACTCCAATTCTTTTTCTTGACATATACCGGCTGAATAATTTATTATGCAGGGGTCGCCTTTTTATAAGCGGCAATGCTTTGTGAATAAATAACTGTGAACAATAAGGAGTGATTATGCGTAAGCCATTTATTGCAGCAAACTGGAAGATGTATAAAACCACCAGCGAGACAAAGGACTTCATCACTAAGTTTATACCGGCTGTCAGTTCTGTACAGAATGTGGAAATAGTGCTGGCCCCGCCGTTTATATCTCTGCCATTGGCAGGGGAGCTTCTAAAGGGGAGCAACGTTGCCCTAAGCGCCCAGGACATGTATTTTGAGGCGGAGGGTGCGTACACGGGTGAGGTCTCGGCGAAGATGATCCTTGATGTCGGCTGCAAATGGGTAATCGTCGGGCACTCAGAGAGAAGGCAATATTTTAACGAGACAGATGACTTCCTCAACAAAAAGGCAAAGGCGGCAAAGGCCGCGGGGCTTGGAGTGATATTCTGCATAGGGGAATCCCTTGATGAGCGCAACTCCGGCAAGATGTTCGACGTAATCAAGCGTGAGATTGAGGGTGGCCTTCAGGGCATAGACACCGACAATCTGGTAATCGCGTATGAACCTATATGGGCAATCGGAACTGGAGTGACAGCAACCCCTGACCAAGCGCAGGAGGCACACGCCTTTGTCAGAGAGAGATTAAAAGATATGTATAGCGCAAAGGCAGAGGAAATAAGGATACTCTACGGCGGGAGCGTAAAGCCGGACAACGTCACAGAGATTATGTCCAAGCCCGATGTTGATGGCGCCCTTGTGGGTGGGGCAAGCCTCAAGCCTGACAGTTTTGAAAAGATAGTGAAGTTCGGTTAATACAGATGCAGACATTTTTATTGATAATCCATGTTTTTGTGTGTGTGTTTCTGGTGCTGGTAGTGCTGGTGCAAAGCTCGAAGGGATCGCAGATGGGGGCGGCGTTTGGCGGTTCAAGCCAGACGGTCTTTGGAGCGCGCGGCGGGCAGACTTTTCTTGCGAAGATGACGACAATAGGGGCGGTGGTGTTTATGATAACCTCGTTGATGCTTGCGATAGTCGAGGCGAAGAAGACATCAATAATCATCGGGCCTAAGGCCGCACCGTTGCAGACACAGCAAGCGCCCGGCACAGGCACTGGCATTCCATTCGAAGGCGCCGGAGTTAAACCAGACGCAGGGGCAAAGCCGGATGCTGGGTCTAAGCCCGGCGAAGCGAAAAAAGCGGCACCCGCACAAAAGTCGACGGCAACTCAAGCCCCAAAAGCCAAAAAATAACGCCAATATATTGTGATATAAGCTGATACATCATGGATTATTTTAGGGTAACTTAATAATCCATGATGTAAGCGGCAGTGTGGTTTGGTTGATTTGTAAAGGCTGGTAGGAAAGCTGGTAAGGGGAGACGGCGAATATGGTGGATAAAGCTGAAATAAAGGAACCGCTTGACGAATCGTCGTCGTTTAACAGAAGCCAGCTCATATTTTTTCTAATACTTCTTGCCTATGTTTTTACTACTGCCGCTACCACAACTGATATATAGCTCCTCCTTGTTGATAGCAGGAAAGTAACACTCCCCTTCATGAGCGCCAAAATAACCAATACTTTACTTTTACAGGTTTACTCCTATCATCATCTTCTCGTTTCATATCAATTTGTCTTGCTCGATGCGTCGGGGGTGTGAAGACACGGCGGAGAGGACTGACCGCGGGCGGCGTCAATGCGGCATTAACCCCCTGATGGGCAAGGGAAGATAGACCACACCACCCTCATTTTTGCCCGTCTTTTCCAAGAACAACGCCTTGCAGGACAGGCCCGCAGCTTCTAATCTGGCACGCCACCACACCGGCAAAAAGACGCGGGGCTATTCGATAGTCCTGCTTATCAGACTATCCCGCTCCTGCACGCAGTCTCTGTAACCCTTTTCGAGTCTTGCAATTTTCTCCCTGTGGATATGCCTCTCGCCCTTGAGGATATTTATTTCCTTCGCATAGGCGTTTATCTTTTTCAGGGCGGCGCTGATTTTTGTCTCCAGGTACGATATATCCCTGAGCAGGTCTGCCTTCTCTTCCTGCAACTCTTCAATCCGGCCTTTATATACCTGCGCCTCATATTTGGCCTTATCAGACAGCGCCTTCATATCAACAACGTATGACTGCGAACTGTTTCGTTCCTCAATCAGGTGTTCTATCTCCACCTGAAGTTCTCTTTTTGACGGGATTTCACGGTTTATAGTCTCGATTGTCCTTTGGAGGTCATGTTTTTCTGTCCTCAGGTTCGTTATCAACTCCCTTGAGGATTTAACGTCACGCTCCAGCGAGGCGTTTATGGAAAGTACATCGTTAAGCTGTTTCTCCATGTTTTGAATACAGAGAAACATATCCCTTATGGTCTTTCCCACGTCAACTGTGCCGCTAGCGTCTCTTAACAACTCAACACCCCGTATTTCGGGCAGCGTGCTGGACAACGCCCATGACGCGGCGGCCCCACCGCCGACAGCCTCACCGGGTGTTACTAAGGACATGTCGTGTATCTCGAATTCGTTCATATTATCCATGGTTACCCCTTCTTGTAGTAAGATAACTTAGTTGTTTTTTCAACCGCCTTCATAGCGCTAAACAGATTCGCTAATGCCTTCGACGTCCATTCGATTTTCTCTATCAGATAGTCCAGCTCGTCGAACTTCTGAGGTACCTCATATTCAATCATCGTTACTTTATTCTTCAGGGCGGCTATCTCGCCCTTTGTGAAATCTATCCCTAATATCGTACTGCCGAGGTTAGAGATATGGCCACTAAGCTCCTCTGATATTCTGTTATAGGTATTGACAAGGCCGGCCTTTTCAGCTTCAAGGAAGTCTGTCTCGGCAAGCAGGCCGCTTTCGTCGGCGATTGGCTTTAAGAGCGCCCGCCTCAAATCTGCCGCCGAATCGGAGAGTTTCGCTATCTTCTTGTTCTTATCAAACAGTTGAATCTCCAACTCCTTTATCTGCCTTTGCAGCTTGTGATTTTCCATTTCAAGGGCTTCTATTTCACCGTCGAGACCATTTTTCTCAGAGAGAAGCCTGTCCCTGTGGGCGCGCAGCTCCTCCTTGTTCTCTCCTACCCGCTCTATCATAGAGTCCCTCTGCGTCTCCGTAACAACTCCCCGGTCAGCCTCAAACGGCGTATCAGTTGATTGATTGAATTCATTCATATCTCATATACCTCGCATTACACATTCAGGAGGTTTATAAGTTCTGCCTTTGTAAAGGTATCATCACACTCCACGCCCAGTCCCTCACACATTGAGATAAGCTCCGCCTTTGACATCCTCTTGAGCTCTGATGATGTTGGTTTATTGATATTTTCAGGAGTGGTCGGCTCGGCTGCCGGTTCAGCCTCCACATCAGAATCAGCCATTTCAGCGGCAAGGTCTGACACCTCCACAGCGGCGGCAGGTTCGTCCACCTCCGGTGCCGCGGTGTCTTCTGTATGAGACGCCTCAGACTGCTCATAGGATGGCTCATGTGGCTTCACCTCATATTTCTCAACCGTCTCAGCAGGGGCGGCAGACACACCAACACCCGCATATTGCTCAACAACGGCGTCCCCTATGCCAAGCATCCTCTCTCTTTGCCACCAGTCTTTCAACTCGTTGACGGCAGTGGCCAGCTCATCTCCGGTAAGCTCTATGTTGAAGGCTATCTCCTTTGCTGTAATCATCTTTATGGCCTCAAGGGATTTCTGTCTTATTTCAATGGCCTCGTCTGCCAGTGTCCTCATAAGCGGCAGCACGGCGGAGGCGTCCTTAATATTGGCAAGGGCCGACACGGCCGCCTTCCTGACCAAATCATCCTTGTCCTGGAGGCTCTGAATCAGACCCGGCACCGCCTCAGAGATGTCCTTCCAGCCCAAAAACGTAACCGCCTGGCGGCGCACTTCGGCGTTCTCATCCTTCAGTGCATCCATGAGATAGGGGATTATCTCATCGTCCTTGCCAAGTTTATACAGCCCTCGCAGGCTGTTTACGCGTACCTTATGGTTTGCGCCGGAGGACATTTCCTTACATAATCCAATGGCCTTAGCGTCTCCTATGTTTATCAGGGAATTAATCACCTCGGCGGTCAGATAGTGGTTGCCATATTTTACGGCGTCAAGCAGCACATCAACGGCCGCCTTGTTGCCCATTTTGCCAAGCTCGGTAGCGGCAAGTATCTTTACGTCCATTTCCATGTCAAGCAGGTCGTTGGCTATCTTATTGAATATGGCCTTGTCGCTGTCAGTCTCAAATTTGCCGTGTTTCAGCGCCTTTTCGATGGCTGACTTGAGCTGAGAATCAATCTGGGCCTCGGTCAATTTTTGTTTCTTCTTCGCAAGTTTGGGCTCTCGCCTGGCCTCAGATTTCCTCTGGCCATCCTCTCTGCCCATCTCTTCCAGTTCTAAGATTCTGCCCCTCAGCCTTTGTATCTCCTTCTCAAACTCCCTGACCTCCTCTATCATGTTTCTGACCTTGTCGGATTCAAGTTTATCGGCTGAGGCACCCTCCTTTCCGATTTCAAAATAGAGATTCTTTATCTTTCCCTCATACTCAGTTATCTTATCTCTAAGGTCGTCTTTTCCAGCAGCGAAGTTCATAGCGCCCTGCTTGACCGCGCTGAAATCAATCCGCATTGTGTATTCACCCATCTTCGCAATGCCGCCAACAATTAAATCAGCGGTCTTCTTAGACAAATCAACGGTCGAATCCACTATGCCTGGGGTTGCCTTCTTTACGGCGTTGGCCGTCTTAGTAAACAAGTCCACCGTATAGTCAAATGATCTCATCGTCGCGGCACCGGTAGCGTTAAGCGCCCTTGCCACACCACCCCATAAACCTTTTCTTTTTTCCTCTTCCATGTTTAATCCCTCCTGAAATGCTATATTTTAGATTATACCCAAAATCAGTTTTACCGAGACAATAAGCAATAATACCGCGATAACCTTCTTTATAACCTCAGAGTCAACAGCCATAGCGAGCCTCGCCCCATAGTACGCGCCAAGTATCGTGCCAATCCCAAGAAACACCGTATAGTCGAGGTCTATGGTCTTCAGTCCCGCAAATATCATCACGCCAAAGAAACTCGTAATAACGATGATAAAATGCGACGTTGCCGCGGCTATATGAATTGGAATGCCGATGAAATTCATCAGCGGCACGTGCATCAGGCCTCCCCCTACCCCCAAAAGCCCTGAGAGGATTCCCACCAGAAAACTCCCGCCAAATCCCACCGCCATATCTGGACTGTATGTGTGCGTCTCCCCGGTTGAGTCATAAACCACACGCGTAGTCGGCTCTGTTTGCGATTTCGAACAGACAAGATAAAACTCATCAACAAAGACAAGGGTATAAGTGACGGCCATCAAAAGCAGGGCAAATATAACCGAAAACACCACCATGTTAAACTGTTGCGAGAAAATTGCCCCAATCACCACGCCCGGTACGGCCACTACCGAAAACTTCACCCCAAGCCCGTAATCTATCCTCTCCTGCGACATATAAGCAAACGTTCCCGAAAGCGCGTTCAAAAACACAACCGCTGTGGAGGTCCCTATCGCGTGCTGTGGCGTAAATCCATACATAATTAATAGTATAGGTACAAGAATAAACCCGCCACCAGCCCCTACAAGTGTGCCGACAAGACCCACAAACACCCCCGTCAGCACAACGGGAACGACGCCAAAAAACCCCTGTATCATGTCGTGTTGAGCGTCGGGGCGCACAAACGCGCAGCCGCCCATAAGCGCCGCCGCCCACACAAGGGCTAAGGCAAGGCAAACACGCCTGAGCATTGTCTGTCTCATCGTATCTCGTTCACTATGGCAAGCACCAGCTTCTCTACGGCGGTCTTATACTCCTGCGAGAGCTTGGCCAATATACCGTTTATGCTTCCAGCGTATTCGTTTATCGGGCCTAATACCTCTATGAGTTTTTCGTCGGCCTCCTCATCCATCATCAGCCCCTGCAGTTGATTCTCAATATCTGAAAGCTCCGCCTTTCCTGCCTCAATATCTGTGTTCAGTTTGGCGTAACGCGCGTTAAATTCCTGCTCATCCTTTATCGAATTCTCCGCCGCCGTCACTGAGGCTGCCAGCGCCGCCGCTGTCTTTTCGGCGTCATCAACCGCGGATGTCAATTTGTCTCTTTTCGCCGTAAGGTTTTCTATCTCCACAACCAGGTCTTCTTTGCTGTCTGCTGAGGACATCCCGGCAATCCTGTCCTGAAGAGTATCTCTGAGGGCGGTGAGTGTCTCCTTTTTTTGTCTCAGCGTAGCGGCGGACGTCCTTAGAGACGGCAACTCGCCCTCAAGTGCCTTGAGTTGTCCCTTTGCCTGGCTAATCATGGCGGTATTTTCTACAATAGAGCGCTCTGCCTCGTCTTGTCTTTCGGCAAGCCTGTCTCTTGAGGGGATTTTTGTAAACAGGTGTTCTCTGCGGTTTATCAGAGATTCGTACTCCGCGTTCAGAGAACGATAGGAATCCTCTTTTTGAGCCAGCTCACGGTCAAGCCTTCCTTTTTCTCTTAATTTTTCCTCATACTCAGGGGTCAGCCTGTTTATCTTTAGCTCAAGCGCCCTTACCCTTTCTGTAAGTGTATCTATGTCGGAGTTCCTTTGCTGCAGGACCGCGGCCTTCTTTTCCAGGTCGAGGATTTGGTCAAGCTCTCTTATGGCGGCGTCCTTTTCCGCCTTAAACTGTTCAATCTGGTTCTTAATCTCTCTTGAGCGGTCCTCCATATTGCAGAGGACTGATTGCAGTTCCGCCAATTTTTTCTGTACCCGTTCGAAGTATTCCCTTTTGTATTCTATTTCCTGCTGCTTTCTCTGAATATCCGTCTCTAACGAAATCTTGTCTTTTTTCAGGACAAGGTTTGTGCCAACCTCGTTAATAAGCCTGACCATGTCCTGCTTTGTATAAGTCGTCTGTTCATCCATCAAATTATTCATGTGGCCGACCTCGCAATTTCACCGAGGGCCGCTGTGCCCTCCTCTATGTACATCAGTTCGCTTTCGAGCCTGAGCTTAGTGGCAAGGGCCTTTTCAAAATTCTCCAACTCCAAGTCCTTTTTCCTTTTCGATTCCCCATGTTTAGTCAGATTTACCCTGGAGGCGGCAATCTTTTCGTTACACGCCAGGAGTTCTTTCTCAAGCACGGGGGCGTTTGCCCTGTTTGCCGCGTTGACAGCCTTACTCTCATCAAGTATCCCTGTTTGTTTGTCCAGCTCCCTTTGCAGCTTGCCACAGTCAAGGCTCAGTGCCCGTTGCCCGTCCTCAAGACGCTCAACCTCCCCTATCAGTGACGCCTTTTGGGCGGTGAGTTCCTTTAATTCCCTGTTCGCCTGTTCAAGGGCGGCAAGGCTTTGCTCAAGCTCACTGATTTGTGCCTCAAGCGCCGCGACCTCTGGCCCGGCCTCCGCCACATATGCCCGTAAATCCTTAATCTCTGTTGCGTGCTCATCAATGCCGGTTGTAAGTACGCCGAGTTCCCCGGCAAGCCGCTCCGCCTCAATGAATATCTTCGCCACGCCCTCAAGCACGGCGACCTCCTCAACAAGTGCCTTCCTCTTTGGCTGCATGTCCGCGATTGTCAACGACAACCTCTCCACCACCGCCAACTTATCGGCAAGGGTCTGCTCATACAGCTTTGTGTTGGATTCCACCTCAAGGAGGAGTTTATTCAATTCCCTTTGCTTTGCGCCGAGGGTTCTTAAAATATTTTCCTGCCTGTTGAACTCCTGTTCAACGCCGCCTGCGGTGCCAGCCATAGCGCGTCTCTTTTTCAGCGCGAAGATGTGCCCCTGCATCTCCTTCATCTCTTTCTCGTGCACTGCCATCTCTACATTAAAGAGGCGAGTTCTGTCAGTACCCTCAGTGAGTTGCGTATTGGCAAGGGCAAGCGCTCCGGCTAACTCTTTGAGTTCCTTAGAGAACCTCGCGTGTTTGCCCCGCAGCTCTGTTATCTCGCCTGTGAGAACTATGTTGTCCGGGGACAGGCGCGGGTCGGCTGTTTTATCAATGTTGGCAAATATCGGCATGGCTAAACACCCCGCATAAAGGTTTCCCATTGCTGTTGAATGACGGAGAGTCTCTCGTCGGCATCGTTCTTTTCTTTCAACACACGTTCATAGGCGGCCTTCAATATTTGATGCTCACCGCTGAGCTTTTTCATCGAGTCATTGAGTTCGTCCAGCTTGCTGGTATCTTTCATAATGTCGTTGATCTTCTTTCTTAACTCTGCGTTTTTCTTCTCAAGACGCTGGACACTGTCATTGAGAATCTTCTTAATCTCATCCGTAGACGCGCGCGACTGCGCCATCAGGCTCTCAGATATGGGCTTTCTTGAGGCAACGGTATCCTCCAGATTCCCCACAGCCGAGAGAAGTTTCTCCAGAAACGCGTTCTTTTCGTTTGCGCCAAGGCTCACAGCCTTACTTATCAGTTCATTCGATAACATATTTCAACCTCGTTCAGATTTCATTTAGTGTACCTGCGGCGCCTTCCCAGCGCCTGCTATCGCGCCGGATACCGGCAACGGCTCGAATCTGAAAATCACGTTATATACATTCCCAGGGAACATCTTCAATCTGGAGTTGTAGAAATTCGCTATCCTGTTATAGCTGATACGGCTTTCGGCTATCTTCGTCTCCGTGTCTGAAAGTTCCCTCATCAGTGTGTTATACGCCTCTGAGGCCTTCAGCGCGGGGTATGCCTCGGCAACCGCCTGAAATTTCGAAAGCAGGGCCTTGCTGTCTGAAAGGGCGTCCGCCTTGCCCGCCGCATCCCCTGAACCCGCCGCCTTTGCCGATTTCTCAAGTGCCTGAAGCTCCAGCGTCTTAACCGCGCTCCTTACCTCCGCCACATGGCCAAACAACATCTTTTCGTAGTTCATATAGTTGTTGGCGCTGCTGATGAGGTTCGGGATAAGGTCTGCCCGCCTTTGCAGTTGCGCCTCTATGTGCGCCTTTTCCATCATTGCCTGATACACGTTTATCGTGAAATAGTTATAGTAATAGACCGCGCCACACAGACCAGCAAGGACAAGAGACACGATGGCGATTCTTATCGCCGATGACTGCTTCGTCCACACCTTCTCCGAGAGCCTCATAAGAGGCCCCTTTCTTCTCATGCTGACCTCGGGCACATCGCCAAGCAGCCCCAGGTCCTTTGCATAGACCTTTTTCAGTATGTCGTTTAACTGGTCGTTGTCAGTCATATTACCGTTATCCTTTGACCGTTATGAACATCGGATGCCCTGAGCGCACTATATCAAGGAGTATCCCATCAACAGGGTTTGCCTTTTGCGCAACCTTAATAAAGGACATCATGTCTTTCACGGGTTGATTGTTTACCGCCCTTATGACATCACCGCGAGCAACGCCTGACGCCGCCAGAATCCCACCCGTGTCTGCCACATATACGCCCGTCGTGTAGCCCTGCAGCGCGGTCAGCAAGGGTGAGATCTCAGCTCCAAGCCAATCAAACTCCTTAGGCTGCTTCGCCTGTGGCAGTTGTGGCAACTGAGGAGGATACGCGCCTGTGCGCATCTTGACGGTCTTTCTCACTCCGGCACTTAACATGGCTACTTCGAACTTCGCGCCAACCTTTTTTGCGGCCATCGCCTTTTTGAAATCGTCAACCGTCATCACGCGCTGCCCGTCAAGCCTCATAATAATATCGCCTCTTTTTATACCGGCAGTGTCAGCCGGTGTGCCTGGAAACACGGTGTCAACCAATACGCCGCCTGAGTGTGCCAGATTAAACTGCTTGGCAACCACCGTATCAACGTCCAACAGCACCGCGCCAAAAAAAGGATCACCGCCCTGCTGCCCAGCCGCCACGGCAATCGCCCCCGCGGCCTTGCTCGTCGGACAGAGCTGCGGGTGGCAGTCTATGCACCTGCCCCTGTACTGATGAGGGGGTTGGAGCATCTGCCCGCTGGGAAGTTTAAATGAGTTGCCTATCTGTCTGCCCTGCTTTGACCAGGCCGCTATCTGCCCTGCCGCCGCCTGTGTGGGCGTGTTATTAAAGTCCACAACTCCGGCCACCAAAGTCGAGGCCATATTGGCTGGAATCGAAAACGCGATTCCACTAAAAGACCCCGTCGGTGAATATATCGCCGTATTAATACCTATTACCTCGCCTCTGGCATTGACAAGAGGGCCGCCGCTGTTGCCCTTGTTTATCGGGGTGTCTGTCTGGAACATCCCCTCATAAACCTTGCCGCCTATGCTTATTGAGCGGTTTCGGCCACTGATTATGCCGGAGGTTATCGTCTGGTCAAATCCGAATGGACTGCCCATAGCAAGGACAACATCGCCTGACCTCACAGCATCTGAATCCCCTAAGACCGCCGCGGGAAACGGCCCGTCACCAACCAGCCTAAGCAAGGCCAGGTCTGCGGACTTATCCACGTTTACCACCTTCATCGGGTATTCCCTTGCCCCGCCTGCACCGTAAACCGTGCCTTTAAACGACGCGGCGCCTTCAATTACATGAAAACTGGTCAACACAAACCCCGCGGGTTCGACAATCACGCCTGACCCTACACGCGTGTAGTTTTCCACGGGCATACCGGCTACCAGCACAGGGTTATTTTGAGGCTGAACGGCTGCCGCCGGAGCCGGGTCCGTTGGCGGCGTGGTGTTGATGACAACGTCTATGCTTATCAGCGCCGGCCTAACAGTCTCAATTATATTGTGGTAACTGTCCTGTACGGTGTTAACGACGGTCGGCCCGGCCACCGTATTGTAATACTTATTAGGGACGTCAACACCGGAGATCTTATTGTTTATCGCTTTTTTAATGTCGTCAGTCTCAATCAAATTCTTTACTATGCCGCCCTCTCTGTAGCTCTCAAACAATGTCCAGCCAAGGGTGATTACCGCCAAAAGCACAAGCGTCCATATCCACGGCTTAAAACTCCTTGGGCAGCTCACCTGTGGCGGCTGCGGCGAATATCCCTTTGAGTCGTTTTGTTTATAATCGTTTCTAGTCTCTGCCATATCGTTCTCCTATCGGTCTCTTTC
>JADFYL010000040.1 GCA_015233045.1 Nitrospirota bacterium
TAAAATAACATTAATATCCATGGCACACTAAAGTAACATAATATTTAACTAAATGCAAACTGGGCTTTCGGGCTTTATAGAGATAGACAGTGAAAAAGGAGGATGAAATGGCAGAGGCAAGCGAGTATCAAAAGGAGATTGAAAAATTAAAACAGAGGCTTACCGAGATTGAATCGCCAGCGGCGGATGGGATAGCGGCCACCGGCGCGGACAGGCCGTCTACCGCCACGAGGTTTGAGGCTCCAAGCGTCGTACAACCCCAGCCCCAGGCACAGCCGTCAGGCTCAGACATCTCCGACCAGAAGATAGAATCGGCCATAAGGACAGCCCAAAAACCCATCGTTTCACAGGAAAGGGAAGTCGGCTCTGAACCTGAAAGCCCATGGGGTCCGGTAGGGCTTGACGTCGGCACAAGCAATATTGTCATGGCTCAGAACAAGGGCAACAAAATACAAATGATTAAACAACTCAACGCCTTTTTCACCATACCCCAATCCAAATTCACTAAGCAGATTCTCACACAAAACAATGTCATGTTTTTCGAGCATAATAAACGCTACTATATAATCGGTTACTCCGCCGAGGGCTTCGCCAATATGTTTAACTCCAACACGAGGAAATCAATGGAAAAAGGTCTTCTAAGCCCACGTGAGGACGAGGCCGTTATTGTCATACAGTCTATTATCAACACCCTGATTCAGAAACCTAAGAAGTTCGGCGAGATAATATGTTTCAGCGTCCCCGGCCAGCCCATAGAGAGGGAAGTCATCATTACCGGGCACGAATCAATCATAAAGATGTACCTGGAGACACTTGGCTACATGCCTGTCTCAATAAACGAGGGCCTCGCCGTGGTAATGTCAGAGCTGTCGGAGGATAACTTTACGGGCATAGGTATAAGCATGGGCGGTGGCATGTGTAACGTCTGTCTGTCGTACTTGTCGGTGCCGGTAGTAACGTACAGCATTCAAAAGGGCGGCGATTATATTGATGAAATGACAAGCCTTGAAGTAGGCGAACCTGCTACCAAAGTAAAGGTTGTAAAAGAGGAGTCTTTAGACCTCTCCGTTCTGCCTAAAAACAAACTGGAGCTGTCCATGCACCTCTATTACAATGACCTTATAAACCATCTCGTAAGGAGTATTCAGGATGTTATAACGTCGTCTGACCATATACCAAAGATTACCGAACCAATCCCGATAGTGTTAAGCGGCGGTACGTCCATGCCGAAAGGATGTAAGGAAAAATTTGAAAAGGCACTCAATGCTATCAGGCTGCCGATTGAGATATCCTCGGTTAGGGTTGCAAGGGAACCTCTTAACGCCACAGCCAAAGGGGCGTTGGTAATGGCCATGGCAGAGTCCCGTTAACATAGAGCCATCAGCGATAATATGTCTCTTAAGGTAATCATCTTTTCAGCCGATACCATTAGGGGAAGCATGATACAGAAGGCTCTGCAGATGTGGGTTGAAGTGCCCGCTTATGAACCGATTGGTGGTGTTCAGCCGGGTGGTGTGCAGCCGGGTGGTGCGGGTTATGGCGGCGGGCAGTCCGAGGAAGGTGTGCCTGCGCTGCTGCTGCTTAAGAACTTACTCCATGCGGCAGAGACCATTACGAGGGATGAACCAGCAGTCGTGGTGTTGGACACTAAGGGGTTTTATCCCGGAGAGCTGGAGAAGTTCAGAAATTGCTGCGCGCGGTTGTTTGCACAGGCGGTGCCATTTAAAGTGTTGGCCATAGGAAACTCAGGACATAAAGATTCGGTGATTATAAAAGATGTCGTAAGCGATTGGTGCATGGATACCCCGATTGACCCCGTGCTGATAGTGTCGAAGGTTAAAATGCTCCTCGCCGTTGGCAATGAAATCGGTATCAACGATGGCAGACCATCTGAGACCGATGTCCTATTGGACAATCTCATAGATTTTCTCCACATAAAGTGATGGATTTCTTTTTTAAGGTATATTTTATGGATAGGAGCGTGTGACATGCCTAAGAAGATTATTGCCATTGTAGGCCCCAAAGGAGGCATTGGCAAGAGCACCATATCCGCTAATCTCGCCATCGCCATAGCCGCCACGGGTAAGAAGACGATTGCCGTTGACCTTGACCTTGGCGGGGCAAACCTGCATGTTATACTTGGGGTAAGGAGTTACGAGTATTCACTTGACGATTTTGTCCTTAAACATATAAAAACCCTTGATAAGGCGCTCATTGAGACAAATGTGCCAAATCTGAAACTCATCTGCGGCGGCTCTAAGATCCCTGATATAGCCAATATGGCATTCCAGCAGAAGGTCAAGCTTATCGGGCACATTTCAAAACTTGACTGCGACGTTGTGATCCTTGATCTAGCGGCGGGTTCAGCCTTTAATGTAGTGGATTTCCTGTTCATAGCGCAGGTCGGGCTTTTGGTCACCTCACCTGAGGTAACATCTTTGATGAAGGCATACGGATTTATTAAAACGGCAATATTCAGGCTTTTATCCTTTCATTTTAAGCAAAGACATACAGAGCTTTTCATGGAACTCCTTGAGAAGGCAAAGGATGTGGACGCTAATCCCGCTTTAAACACGATTGAAAAATTTCTCAAAGAGGCCGAAAAAATAGACGCTGAACTTGTGGAATCGGCCCGTAAGAAGATCGCCCGCTTCACGCCCAGTTTTGTAATCAATATGGTTCAATCCGCGCGGGATATAAACACGGGCATGGTAATTCAAAATCTCGTAAAGCAATACACGAACCTAAACACGAGGGTTATGATGACTTTGCCAAGTGACGAGGCCGTTAAGCGCGCATTGTTCAAGACAAAACCTGTCTTACTTAGTGAGCCGATGTCGCCGTTTTCAATTGCCATCAAAGAACTCGCGTATAAGTGCATGAACACGGGTTAACCCCGGTTCTGAGAAGTGAAATAACTGGATTAAAAGGAGGGGCATATGCCGGAAAACACCAATCGCAAGTATAAGTTCAACTGGGAATTGCTGGGAGATTTAGAAGTGGGACGTCCCAATCTTGGCCATCAGATGCGGGTAGAGGTCTATCGTCTGATGCAGTTCAGTTTCAGGGATATTATTGAGGAGCGTTATGGCTCTGACGAGGCCGACAGGATATTTTACGATGCCGGTTTTCTGGCAGGCAAGGAATTCTACGACAATCTCATAGGGCACCAGGAAGACATCAACGGTTTCGTCAAGAAACTTCAGACCGTGCTGAAAGACATGGGTGTAGGGATACTTCGCGTGGAGGAGGCAGACCTTGACAAAGGCCATCTGACGATGACCGTGTCGGAGGACCTGGACTGCTCCGGGCTGCCTGATACCGGACTGGAGCTTTGCACTTATGACGAGGGTTTTATTGCAGCCCTTCTTAAGAGCTATTCGGGTAAATCTTTCACGGTGAAAGAAGTTGACTGCTGGTGTACGGGTGACCGCACCTGCCGCTTTACCGCGCAAACTGACGAGGCCTGATGGACGAACGCACCGCTGCCATACTAGCGCAGCTTGCCAAAGGACGCGTCCCCGTGGTTCCTCCGGATGTGGAATACGCAGGGCAGCTTTCACTGCTCACGGGTTATCTGGACGCGATACGGGTTTTTGCGCTGGCGCTTGGTAATGGTGACCTCAGCCAATCAATGGGTCAAAGCGGGGTAGGGCCGGTAGCTGGCGGCTTGAAGGCGCTCCATGCCAGCCTAAAACACCTGACATGGCAGACTAAGCAAATCGCGGCGGGCGATTTCACCCAGAGGGTTGATTTTATGGGGGAATTCGCCTCGGCCTTTAACAGCATGGTTGAGGGCCTCGACGACGCCCGAACAGAGCTTGAAATGGCTTACTCGCGCTTGAATGACGACATGATTGAGCTTCAGCGCATATCGGCGGAGCTTAAGGAGAGTGAGGAGCGTTTCAGGCTGATTGCCGAGAGTGTCAGCGATGTCATCTGGACGCTGGACGCCTCGATGGACAGTTTTACGTATGTAAGCCCATCAATTGCCGCCCTGCGGGGATTTACTGTTGAGGAGGCCGTCCATGAGACCTTCGCGGATGCCCTTACACCGGAGTCTTTCGCATACGTTCGGGGCACCCTGTCAGAAAAACTTGCTCGCTATAGGGAATCAGGGAAGATGGAATGTTTTTCGGAAAGGATTGAACTGGAACAAAGGTGCAAGGATGGCAGGATAATCCCCGTTGAGGTAGTCATTTCGGCCATAACCACGGCGGATGGGCAAATCAAGGAATTCGTGGGAATATCGAGGGATATTACAGAGCGTAAAAGGGAGGAAGAAAAGCTGAAATACAGCAGCACGCACGACGCCATGACAGGGCTTTACAACCGTGCCTTCTTCGATGCCGAATTGGGACGTATAGCCCATGGCCAACTGTTTCCGGTCAGCTTTATAGTGGCCGACCTTGACGGCCTGAAGCGTGTCAACGACACAATCGGGCATAATGAAGGGGATCAGCTCATCAGAGGGGCATCCGATGTGCTTAAGATGGCGTTTCGTGGAAGCGATGTGGTAGCGCGCACGGGCGGCGATGAGTTCCTGATCATTCTTAGCATGACTGACGCGGAATTAGCCGCTAAATCAGTAGAGCGTATAAGGAGATATCAACAGCAGTATAACCACAACAGCGGCAATCTGCCGGTGTCCATATCACTTGGCACGGCAACCGCCCATAGCGCCGAAGAAATTGAACCAGCCATAAAGGAGGCCGACAAACGCATGTACGAGGACAAGGTATCCCGCAAACAGCAGCGCGTGGGGTGAGAAAGCTATCACGTCTCACCCCCTCCACCAACGCCTCATCTTAGTATTAGAGCCGTCACCTTTCCATCCAATTCAGTACCTTTCCAAACGCGGCTTGTGACGGCGGTACGTATGGTGTACTTCCTTCCGGAGATATTCCGGGCAACCAGTTCGTTGTACCGCCCATTGGACTACTCTGCAGCGACGATTGATTCGTATCACTGGAGGTTACCGCATGGAACCCCGAGGAGAGGGTTATCTTGTTTATGGCGCTTGTGGAAAGCTGCATAAGCAATGTCCCCGTTAAACTTGTCGTGGGTATTGTGTATCCTGTGCAGTTATCCATTGCGCCACCAGGGGCTGCCCCAGTGGCGCAGTTAAAGATTAATCCTCTTGATCTGCCTCCGAAAGAACACAAATCCGATGTAGGTTGAGTGGTGGTAAAAAACGCCATGTTAGAAAATAACGAAGGGTCGGATATGTTGCGTTCCCCGATGTATGGTACGCCGCTGACAGTCTCCGCGCTGTCAAGGGGAAACTTCCAGGCAGGTCTGTTTGCCGTTGCCGTCAGCACATTACAGGTATTGGGTACGGTAGATGACGTCAGGTTTGTTACGGTGTTAGCGCAACACCCATTCTGATCACAGGTAAATGGAGCGGCATACAGGAAGTCTCCTGAAAGTACGCTACTACTGTTATCCAACACGTTATATGAATCCAACGACTTAAAGTATTTTCCCGTCCCGGCAAACGCGTAATATTGGCTAAAACACTTACCCATGTTCACCTGGCTGGTGACAGGGCCGGAAAGTTTGAAGTAGCTTGTATCATAATTCCAGCAATTTGACCAATTACTGGGGCAGGCACTCCCAGTGCAAAGAGAAGCAGAGGAGGTTGGCGGGGTTGTGCCGCCGGTATAAACTGACATAATGCCGCCCGTGACATTATCCCATGCAGTGCTTTGGGCTGATGTGTAGCCAAACACCACATAGTCGGTATTACCATCGGCATTCACGTCCAGTCCTGTCGTAAATAACCTTCCACCATAGGCGCGCGGGATACCTGTGTCATACTTATAAACACCGCCGCTGCTGCCTGTGGCGGATGAGTTTATTGTGAAGTCGTTGTTCAGGGCCAGGACAAAGGTCTTCAGATTTTGATAAGAATAGCCCGTATAGGTTTGCGGCCCGGAGAGAAACATGGCCATCAAATTCCCGCCTCTGGTTATAACCGCAGGGCCGGAATAAGAAAACCCTAACTCTGGATGAGAAAATTCCCACAGCAAAGAGGGCGACGTTGGATTGGTAATATCAAGGGCGTAGTACGAGGAAAGGCCGACACAGGCGCTTGTCGGTGACGTCGTGTCGGTACGGTTGCCGGTAGTACATGTGTCTGTCGGTGGGTTATATATGTTGGACGCCGCCGGACAGGAGCCGCTCCCACATCCGCACGACCCGCCCAACCTCATACCGCCTATTAATACCACCTTAGGCGCAGGTGCGCCTGATGGTGTGTATGAGTAGATATAAGGCTTCAGGTCATTAAAGTAAAGGTGGCAGCCTGAGCTTGTATAGGAAGTATCCGCCAAATAGCGCAGGTAAGGCAGAGAGTTTCTCGGAATGAATCCCCACAGTTCAGACCCTAAAGACGTGCCGCTTAACTGTTGAATCTCACCTGCGCCCAGGCCGCTACTGGCTAGTTTACCCACCTTAAAGGCGTGAAGCAT
This sequence comes from Nitrospirota bacterium, assembly GCA_015233045.1. Classification (GTDB taxonomy): domain Bacteria; phylum Nitrospirota; class Thermodesulfovibrionia; order Thermodesulfovibrionales; family Magnetobacteriaceae; genus Magnetominusculus. The sequence goes on from JADFYL010000040.1 coordinate 6,474, forward strand.
CCCATCGTTGGCACCAACATAGGCCACATAATAATCGGCATTGCCGTTGTTGGATGCGGGCGTGTATTGGTTCAAAAGAGGTGTCGAGTAAACTATGTCCCCAAGTTTCCACACGTTTGTTGTGCTGGAACCCAGATTCGCGGTAGTCCTGTTTCGAAGTCCAGACTTGTCAACCCCTAGTGTATAGTTGATAATATCGTTCACTGTGGCCGTAGAACCAGTCATTGTATAAGGCGCAGTGCCCATGTAAGATGAGAATTGGCCCGCGTTTGCCGTATTAAACTGAACGAGGCCGCCGCTGCCGTTTGTATATACCGTTCTCGCTGAGGGGACATCATGCCACAAGTCGTAATAGTTGCCGTTGTAACTCGCAGAGACGCTATTATAGGACGAGGGGTCACGGCTGTTTCCTCCCGCCTCCCAAATAGTGCTCATGTTATCGAAAGTTTCGGTAGAGGGTGAAAGCGCTGTCAGGGTACCATTGCCGACTGTATCGCTAAATAGTTGTATGACAGGGCTATTGTTCACAACCGTAAAGTTTAAGACATTGTCGTTTGTGATATTTAATTTGTAATCGTTGACAGTGTCTTCTCTGATTTCCTGTACATATTTGGTATTGTAATACCAGAGATTATTGATATAGCCAACCCAGGAAAGCTGAGTGCCATTACTAAAGTATTTGCTTGGATAAAAAAGTACCTGCAGGATATTGGCACCCGCCTGTGTCCTCTGAGAAAGAACCGTAGCCGCGGTGCCGGATGCGGAACTGGCGGCAATGGTGGAAAAGGTGGTTCTCAATGAGCTTTCAAGCTGGGAGGCGTTGCTGGCTGACTGATATGTGCCTCCGCCATTTGTCGCAGTGGCCTGCAGCAGGTTGACAGGGCTGCATTCATTGGCCTTACCATTGTCCTCTCCGGTAAATATCGTGTAGGTGTTTATAGATTGGCTTGAGCTGGTGGGCGAGGCCGACGATGCCACATTCGTCTTGTCAAACGTAAATATGTTTTTGTTCTTCGCAAGCCACGAGAGGTCGTCAAGATAGGTGCTGCCCTTGTATAGGTAGCAGGAGGTGCCGTCTGTAATGCTGTCGTCATCGCCGTCGAGGCTTGTGGTGCTTGTGGGCCTCACAAGGTTCTTCACGTTTGTATTCTGGTCTGCCGTTGACATACCGTCTGTAACAATCAGGATATTGTTCTGCCTGCATGAGTAGTTAACCGGAGCTGGCGACGTATTGAAATCGCTGGTGTTAAGCCGCATGTCTGTCCTGCCGGAGAAATATCCAATGGCGTCATAATACGCCTCGGCCCACGGCGTCCATGTGGAGGCCATGATACCGTTTATGGCGGAGATGGTTGATGTTGCGTTGGCGGCTAAAGTTGCTGAATCGTCACCGGTTGGAATGTATGAAATAATCTGTCCACCATCAAGGTTAGCGCCGGACGATGGGCAGGGCAGAGTTGTGTTGGGCACTAATGTGGCGTTATCACATTCGCTTGCCGACCCGGCTGTGTTAAATATCATTACGCCGAATTTTAGTACGCCAGAGAAGTCATTGATAAGCCCTGTCGGGGTAGTTGCCTGATTAATTCTCACCTGATACGTGCTTATCGGATTACCTAACTGGCTTGACAAACCAAAATCCAGCAAGATGCCCGGAAGTGACCCTGAGGCGTTCACCCCCGATGTCAGCAGGGAATCTCCTGATGGATCAGTAACGGGGAATCCAAGCATATCGTTACAGTAGTTTATAAAACCAGTCGGCAACTATCTGAGGACCAGGCCGTCCCATTCCAACATGCCCCGACATAAGCCTTGCTCCCATTGGCAGGTGACCCCGTAGTGGCGCACACTCCGGCCATTGGATCAACCGTGGCGTATGTTGGCGGTGATGTGGTAAGAGAGGAATAGTAACCTCCACAACTGGATGAGCCTTCTATTCTTGTTATATCACCATGGCCAATGCATGATGATGTAGCCGGGTAGGTACATCCCCAACATGTCTGCATTGCGTGATTAAATGTGGGTAACGTTTTACTGGCACCATAATTTGTGTCTGGAATACAGGCGGCCGTAGCTTGCTTCGCCTGGCCAAAGTTGCCATAGAGCCACTGGTAAACGGCGTTCAGGCAATCAGTGTTGTCGTAAGAACCTTTAAATATATCAATCCTCGTCGTCCCGCCATTTGACCCTCCAAGCGCTGACAAGCTGCCGTTGTTTGGCCCTCTGACGCCAAAGGTTACCTGATTAGCCCCGGTATTCACGGTCTTAATATACCGCATCCCGTTCCAGCCCGCTGTCTCTCCGACGAGGACATTGTATGTGCTGTCGTACTTGCCGCCGGTTAAAACCTTTTTCTCAACGTCCATTTTTGACATTGTAAGCCAGTTGAGGAAGTTTCCTCTGGCGATAAACTCCGTAACGCTGGTTTGACCGGCGTTAAGACTTATACACAGATACGAGGTATTAATGTATGAACAGGTCTTTGACCCTGTGTAAGCGCTAAATGTTGAGCAGTTGCCGTCGCTGGCATAGGTCGTACCGCCGTTGCCTATATACATAGTGGCATTATCAAAGTAACCATAGTATGTGGTGCTGTCTGAATAGCTGTTGTCGTAGCCGGGATAGACTCCGCTTGATGAGCTTGAAGTGTATGAAGTAGTCGAGTAGTAGGCCGGGTCATACATGCTGAAGGAATTATCAAACATGAACAGGAGATTCGGCGGCAGCGCCTGCTGGATAAAAGGCGGCATTGAACAGTAGTTTTGCATCGCTGTGGCCGCGGGTGTCGGCGTCGGTGACGGTGTTGCCGTAGGCGTTGGTGTCGGGCAGGTGGAGGACGCCGCAACATTAAATACCGCGTTAACATTCAGAGCGCCGGTCACTGAGACAGTACATGTGGCGCTTGTGCCTGTGCAACTGCCTGACCATCCACCAAATGTTGAACCGGAGGTCGCCGCAGCCGTCAAAGTTACTGAGTTACCTGAGGAATATGTAGCCGTGCACGTGCTACCGCAGTTAATCCCGCCGGTATTGCTCGTTACCGTACCAGCTCCGAAGCCGGACTCTGACACGTTTATGGAATATGGTGCAGGCGTTGGTGTAGCGGTCGGTGTCGGTGTGGGCGTTGGCGTAGCGCTCAACGTGAATGTTGCCACAACGTTTATCGCACTAGTACCCATTGTAAATGAACATGTGCCTGTGCCTGAGCAGGTGCCGCCTGACCAACCTGTAAATGTTGACCCTGCACCGGCGGTAGCCGTAAGGCTTACACTATTGTTGTTATTGGCGGAAGGGGAACAAGTGGAGGGGCAGGTAGAATTGCTACCGGCAATTGTGGTTGATACTGACCCGGACCCCGTCCCACCAAATGTTATGTTTATGGGCTGACTTGCCTCGCAAACCGAAGCCAAAAAGGCCGTGCCAATGACCATAGATACCATTATAACCATTGTCCTCAATATTGCCGTCGTCTTATAGCCGTTCATACGCCCCCCTCCATATATATTCTTTAATCTTACCGGATATCACGTATAATAACTATACACTGTTCATAGTTTACTAATACTGAATTGTTTTGTCAAGTTTTTTTTCTGAATATCCTAAATTTGTATATTTTATTCAACACATGGTAAAATTAAGTGAGGATGAGTAAAATACCCGTGCCGAATAAGAACAACAGCGTTGACAACCCATGGCGGCGACTGCCGTGGACGGTCTCGCTATCTCTGATTGTATGGGTAGGTCTGCTGTGGGGCTTTGGATTTCTGATTAACACAACCTTGCCGAAACACCCTCCACCAATGACGAAATCAATAGATATGCGGTTAATAGAAATCAAAATGGCAGATGCCGCGCCACCGGCTGCCACACCATCACCAGTCAGGATAAAGAACCCTAAACCTCAGAAGACGCAACAACATCGCATGATTAAAGATAAGCCCACAAAGCTGGCCATCAACGACAATGCCTCTGAACAAAAGGATAACGCAACCAGTACCACTTTTGCGTATTCCGGCGAAAACGACAATAACAGCGGTTCACAACATGTAAAGATAGAACACCCAAATAGGGTATCTCTATTTTAAAAACAAGGATTAACGACGAAGGGGAGTAACTCCCCTTCACCCCGTAAATCTCGCCATGTTTTGTCTATTGCGTTTGGGCTGCCGCTCGTTGGCGGCTTCCAAAACTCCGGTCGAATGATTAGTCTTATATTATCTGATTTTTCTTTTGTCGCCTACTCGCATTGTGATTTTCTTCCCGTCAAGGTACTCCAAAAAGGGTAGGGCGTATTTTCTTGTTGTGCCCAATACCTCCCTGAACTCAGATACGGCTATCTCCTGTTTCACCTTTGAGAACTCTCTTACAATTTCTAACATTTTTTCATACGCACATTGGTCTATGTATATGGAATCGTTTATTCTCACCAGAAGGCCATCTTTAACAAGCAACTTTAATATGTCCTCGGCCTGTTTCTCTTTTATTGAAAACGCTGCGGCAAGGTCTTGTCTTGACGGCGGCTGAAACTCCGACGCCCTCAGTGTCTCAATTATTTTTGTCTTTATTCCCTCGTCAATGTGAGTTAGGGACGGCTTGAAATCGCTCAGTCGTATCAACTCTTTATCGGTAACCACTTTGCTGAATGTGCTTAGAATCTTTAAGAATGTCTTTGTGTCTATTTGTTTAAATAAGCCACGCAGCTCCTCTTTAGACATGCCCGACTGAAGAGGGTTTTTTTTATGGTATGACAGTAGGATAGATATTATTTCTTCGTGTAATTTATTAATGATAATTGTGTGAAATAATGTCTCGTTTACCTCGGTAATCAGACCATCTTTTTTCAGCGACTCAACTGCCTTGTCTATGGCGGATGTGTCATGGGCAGCCCATGCGTAAAGTTTTTGTTTAAGAATCCCTTTGAATGCGGCTGCCTGTATTTTCCCCGCAAGCCTTGAGGTCAAATCTCCGGTCAGATAAATCTCAAAACTGGAGTCGTCGTCTTTTTTCCTCCTTGCCGGTGGGGTCGGGTCAAGGACGATACCACCGCCTACGGTATCTACGGGCGACAGTCGCCGGATTATGAATCTATCGCCCGCCATTGCGATGATGGGGTGTTTGAGACGCAGTTGGCAAAAGGCCGACTCACCCGGCATCAGTTTCTCTGCGCGATGGAAAATCACACGGGCGGTTGTCTCCGATGTGCCGGCATGAAAATGAACGCTTGAGCGGTTTTTCAACGGCTGGGCGTGTTTAAGCAGTCTGACTTGGGCGTCAAGTCTGTCTGTGGCGGCAATCGTCTCGCAGTGCAGCACGACATCGCCCCTTTGTATTGAGTCCTTATCCACGCCCTGCAAATTCACTGCGATGCGCTGCCCGGCAGAGCCTGTTATTACGGCATGGTTGTGGCTGTGAAGTCCACGCACCTTTGTCTTTATCCCTGAAGGCAGGATTTCAACCGAGTCGTCCACTGAAATCCGCCCTGAGATGGCCGTCCCCGTCACCACAGTGCCAAACCCCTTGAGCGTAAACACCCTGTCAATAGGAAGACGAAAGATACCGTTGGGGGATTTTTGTATTGTGCCGAGGGAAGTCGCCTGAATCTGTGTCTTTAATTTATCAATATTATGGCCGCTCTTTGAGGACACCGGCACAATAGGCGCACCCTCAAGGAAAGTCCCCGCAACGAAGTCTTTTATTTCCTCCACTACGACTTCCACAATATCCGGCTCAACAATATCTGTCTTGGTGACGGCAACAATGCCAGCCCTTATGCCGAGCAGGTTGCAGATGGCAAGGTGCTCTTTTGACTGGGGCATGACACCCTCATCGGCGGCTATGGCAAACAGGACAAGATCAATGCCTCCCGCCCCGGCAAGCATGTTCTTAATCAGCCGCTCATGACCGGGGACATCCACGATACCTACGGTAAGGCCATCGTATCTGAGATCGGCAAATCCAAGGTCAATCGTTATCCCGCGTTCTTTTTCCTCTTTCAGCCTGTCAGGGTCCACACCCGTCAGCGCCATGACAAGGGAGCTTTTGCCGTGGTCAATGTGCCCGGCTGTGCCTAAGATAACATGCCTCATATCAGCAGTCGCGGATTAACCAATAGTCGGCAGCCGCAGCAGGGCATCTTTTATCTTATCAGCCGGATACGCGCAGTCTATTATTTTACCGTCTATGAAGTCCGAGTAAGCGGTCAGATCAAGGTAGCCGTGGCCGCTGAGGTTAAACACGATAGTCCTTTCTTTGCCTTCCTCTTTGGCGAGCAGGGCCTCGTCAATGGCGCACTTAATGGCGTGTGAACTCTCTGGGGCGGGGATAATCCCCTCGCTCTTGGCAAACAGCAGTGCCGCTGTAAAGACCTCCGTCTGGTGGTAGGCGCGAGCCTCAATGAGGCCGTCGTGAGTAAGCTGCGACACGAGAGAGGAATCGGCGTGATACCTAAGTCCCCCGGCGTGAATACCCGGAGGGACGAAGTCATGCCCCAGCGTGTACATCATAAGGAGCGGCGTAAGGCCGGCGGTGTCGCCAAAATCATATCTGAACTCTCCCTTGGTGAGGGTAGGGCAGGACTCCGGCTCTACGGCTATGACCCTTAGTTGCTTGCCGTGTATCTTGTCATATAGGAATGGAAAACTCACACCGCCGAGGTTGCTTCCACCACCGCAGCACGCTATCACGATGTCGGGATAATCACCGGCAATCTCAAATTGTTTCTTTAACTCAAGCCCTATAACTGTTTGATGAAGCAGGACGTGATTTAACACAGAGCCGAGTGCATAGTTGGTGTCCTTGTGCGTTGCGGCATCCTCGACGGCCTCGCTGATTGCAATGCCGAGACTTCCCGGACTATCAGGGTCTTTATCAAGAATTGCCCTGCCGGAGTTTGTCAGATTGCTTGGGCTTGGATGTACCGATGCCCCCCATGTCTCCATGGATATGCGCCTGTAGGGTTTTTGGTTATAACTGACCCTGACCATATAGACGGTTACCTCAATGCCGAAAAACACGCCAGCGAGGGATATGGCCGCCCCCCATTGACCCGCACCGGTCTCTGTGGCTATGCGCCTGATACCGGCCTGCTTGTTGTAGAATGCCTGGGGGATAGATGTGTTGGTCTTATGGCTTCCCGATGGGCTGACGCCTTCATATTTGTAATAAATTTTAGCCGGTGTTCCAAGGGCCTTTTCAAGCCTGTGGGCGCGGTAAAGCGGGGAAGGGCGCCACAGGGTATAGACATCTAAGACCTCTTTGGGGATAGTTATCCAGCGCTCCTGAGAGACCTCCTGCTCAATAAGCGCCATAGGGAAAATCGCCGCCAAATCATCCGGCCCGACGGGCTTGTGGGTCGCCGGATGAAGCGGCGGTTTTGGAAGTGTGGGCATGTCGGCCATAATGTTATACCACTGGCGGGGAATGTCGTTCTCTTCTAAGATTATCTTTGTACGTTTCATGTAAACCTCCTCAATGTTTGACACAGCATATTATCAATAGGGTATCATATAATACTCGGAGAGTGTAACTGATTTCGTATGATAGTGGCAATGGTTAACCATATTAGGTTGCTTAAATTTCTGAGGGGATTATTATGACTTGGATAAGGATTAGAGGTATATAGTGGAAACGTTAAATGATATAGAAAAGGCAATCACGGCCTTAACGACAGGCGAGTTAGCCAGGCTTAGGGACTGGTTTGACGAATTCGACGCGAAGGGTTGGGACAGGCAGTTCGAGGAAGATGCTAAATCAGGTAGATTGAAACAGGTGTCCGACATGGCTGTTTCAGAATTTAAACAAGGCCGATATAAAAAGATATGAAACATTTCGCAAGCGCGTCTTTTTGGGCGCGCTATGAGAGTCTGCCCACATATGTCAGGAAATTAGCTGATAAGAATGTTGACTTATTGAAAGAAAATCCACATCATCCTTCTTTACACCTGAAACAAGTTGAGAAACACTGGTCAATTAGAGTGGGTAAAAAGCATAGGGCACTGGCTATTGAAACTGACGAGGGTATTCTGTGGTACTGGATAGGGACTCATGCCGAGTATGATCGCTTAATACGATAAGCTTAAACATTGATTTACAAAGATAACTCTCTCATTTTCCTATATTCGAATCGTGACACTTTCTGAAGGTTATAAAAGTCTATACTATAGAAAATGGACAAGCTGATTTCCAGTCACCCCTTGTTAAACGTCGCTCGGTTGGACAAAATGACCGATTTGTGCTAATATTACCCCATGGTAACATCTGATCCGATCCTTGCTCGATTTCGTGCGGCGCTCGTTGCGATTTACGGCGACCGCCTTGACCGTGTGGTGTTGTTCGGTTCGCGCGCACGCGGTGATGAGCGCGAAGACTCTGATTATGATGTTGCCGTATTTCTGAAATCTCTTTCGGACAGGTGGCTTGAGCTGGATAGGTTGGCAGTGCTTTGCGTCAGTTTCATTGATGACATAGGCGCTTTTTTCGATGTTAAACCTTATTCCACCACGGCTTATCAAGAGCGCTCTTCTCTCATGCACGAAATCAGAGAGGAAGGACTTGATCTGTGACAGATGATTACCAAATACTGTTGCCCGCATGTCAATGAACTGGATTCCTGCTTTCGCAGGAATCCAGTTGGTTAAACTCATGGCAAACAGGATAGATTGTTTTAAATGCAGTCATTTTTTTATCACATGGGACAGGAGATTTCCCTATGGCTGCAAGTTCATGGGTTTTAAAAGCAAGGTGATGCCATCGCAGGAGGTCTTCAACGCGTCGGGCAAGGCCTGTCAGACTTTCAAAGACAAGGGCGGTCCCAAAGGCGGCTAATACACATATCGCTCAATTTGCCGCTTCCATGTTGCATATCCCTCGTGCGTTAAGTGTACGCCGTCGTTCGTCAGCGGAGGGTTGAGTTTTATTGTGCCTGTATATACGAACGCCCCGTATATGTCCAGATATTTTATTTTATATTTAACCACAGTTTGTTTTATCTTTTCATTTGCTATGATAACATTTGTATTAATATATAAATTGTATTTAATATATAAATCGGGTGGTTCTACCTCAATATTAACCGGCAATATACTTATAACATAGATTTCAGTGTTAGGAAGTCTGCTTATCAGCACGTTTAATATTTTATTATATGTCAGGATTAAGCCATCAACAGATTGTCCTCTGATAATATCGTTTATACCGGCCATGATAAAAATCTTCTTAGGCGCGTCATGAATTACCGCCCCAAGACGATTGTACATATCACGTGATGTGTCGCCATATACGCCGCGGTTTATTATATTGCCGTCGGGAAACATCTCATTCAAATCGGCAAAGGCCGTCAGGCTGTCTCCGAGAAACACGATTTTTTCACCAGAGGATTTCGCCGTCAGCGGGGTAGTTAATAAAATTACAAAGATTAATAGAATTGCCGTGATAACAGATTTAAACATAACGTTTCTCCTTGCCTGTATTTTATCATCTTTCCCTCCTTAGGCCTAGCTACCAATTGTACTACAATTATACTGTGTACCGTTGTAGCTTGTTCCAAGTACACCTATAATAAAATCTGGTTGTGGCGGGAAACAAATAATCACAATCAGGCCAAACAGTATTTGCCACGCTCCGGTTTGGGTGTAAACTGTGGTATTTGTCTGAACGACCCCTGCATAATTTAAGTCTCCCGATGAGACTGAGTCATCATTACCCCAGTATATGTAATAAACTGTTGCCCCGCTCACACTGCCCCAGCTAAGTATAAAACCATCGGATGTTTTACCCATTTTAAAATTGGTTGGTACAGGAATAACTGTCTTCCGTAACGCTGTACGTATTAGCTCCCTCTAAGGGAGATAAAATCCCTAATACCAACATCAAACTAAACACGACGCCTAAAGCCCGTACCCTAAAGAAAGTAACATTATTTGTATCTATCATGATTTTCTCCTTTGAAACAACCCGTAAACAGCTATTTTTTTAGATCTACACAGGTGTGGTGTTTTTGAAACCCTTCTGCTCCACATAGCCTACACGGTACACCTTCTACAACAAGAAGCAACACCCCCATATATCATCATACATCATACATGTGTATAAAAGCAATAGGTTGAAGTGTCTCACAAAAAAATATATGAAATATATCAATATATAGCGCTATGAAATCCTGAACCCTGGGTATGACCGTTGTATCTTCCCTGCATAGCGCTCCATTTCTGAGTAAATGCAGCCGCAGTATTTCTGTCTGTAGATGGAGAGTTTTTTGGACATCTCAATGCCCTCGTGCCAACCCTTTCTGAAATCCTCTTCATAGAATTCGATTGAATATTGATTTGCAATGTCAGCCGCGGTTGCGACGATAACCTCGTATTTTTGATAAATGCTGTAGAGTAGGGTGGTTGAAAATGCGTCATAGTTCAGGGCTTTTGCCTTCAGGGCGGTTTGGGTAAGGCGCATCCGGTAGCAGGCGGCACATCTGTCTTTTCCCTTATGAGCAGCGATTTCAATAAATTCCTCAAGGCCGTAGTAATTGTCGTAGTATATTTCAAACCCGTTATGAGAGGTAAGTTGTCTTACGGCATCGAGGCGAAGGGCATATTCGGTGAGTGGATGGATGTTGGGGTTGTACCAGAAACCCGCCGCCTCTATGCCCCTTTTTTTTAATACATCAATGGGGAATACGGCACAGTTAGCGCAGCATATGTGAAGCAGTATGTTCATTTAAAACAGCCGGTGAGGGACTGCCTTGCCAAGGTGTTCATAGGCGAGGGGGGTTGCAAGCCTACCGCGTGGGGTACGCTCAAGCAGGCCCTCCTGCAGCAGATATGGTTCATAGACATCCTCTATTGTGTCCTTGTCCTCACTGACTGAGGCCGAGATGGTCTCAATCCCCACAGGGCCGCCGCCGAATTTTTCGATTATCGTCAGCAGTACCTTTCTATCCATATCGTCAAGCCCCAGCTTGTCTATATTTAAAGACGCAAGGGCAATTTGGGCTATTTTTAAATCAACAACGCCGTTGTTTTTTACCTGGGCAAAGTCTCTGACCCGCTTCAAGAGTCTGTTGGCGATTCTGGGTGTGCCGCGCGACCGCCTCGCTATCTCCAGCGATGCCTCGTCCGTTATCTCTACGCCAATAATCGCCGCTGAGCGATTTATTATTATCACAAGGTCTGGATGGCCGTAGTACTCAAGCCTGTTAATAACGCCAAACCTGTCCCTTAGGGGGGAGGTCAAAAGGCCGGTTCTGGTGGTTGCCCCGATTAGGGTGAACCGTGGCAGATTTAATTTAAGCGTCCTTGCGCTTGGCCCCTGCCCAATAAGGATATCAAGTTTGAAATCCTCCATGGCGGGGTACATTATTTCCTCTACAATGCGGGGTAGGCGATGAATCTCGTCTATAAAGAGGATGTCGTTGTCCGAGAGATTCGTCAAAATGGCGGCAAGGTCACCGGCCCTCTCCAGCACCGGCCCTGAGGTGGTCTTTATATTAACATTCAGCTCATTGGCTATGATATTTGCGATAGTGGTCTTGCCAAGGCCGGGCGGGCCGCAAAACAGGATATGGTCAAGGGGTTCTCCGCGCCGCCTTGCCGCCTCAATAAATATCCCCAGGTTTTCCTTTATCCTTGTCTGCCCGATAAACTCCTGAAAAGTCCCTGGCCGCAGCGTGTAGTCTATCTGCCCATCCTCGGAGACTATCTGTGACTGAATAGTTCTATCTTCTTTCATTTACCTGTCACTGGTCAGTCTTTGATAACAATTTCAAGGATTCCTTCAGAAGGGACTCAATACCACGAATCCCCTTTTTATTCAGCGTTTCGAGGACATGAATGACATCTGTCCTTTTGTATCCAAGATTGAGAAGTGCGGACAGGGCGTCCTCGTAATCCCTGTTGATAAAAGCAGTGGAGACGGGGAGTTTCTCCTTGAGTTCGAGTACGATGCGCGAGGCTGTTTTTTTACCGATACCAGGGATAGCGGTAAGTGTGTCAATGTCGTTGGAATTAACGGCGGAGGCGAACTTGTCAGCCGAAAGGCCAGAAAGCGCCGCGAGGGCCAGCTTTGGCCCAACACCACTGACAGATAGTATCTTCGTAAAAATAAACCGTTCCTCCTCTTTAAGAAAGCCGTAAAGCTGCAGTATATCCTCGCGCACATGCGTATAGATGAACAGAAACACACTCTGTCCCTCGCCGGGTATTGAAGTAAGCACGCTTATAGGGCAATGCACCTCATAGCCGACACCGTTTACCTCAAGCAAAACCATGTCAGGCTTTTTACGCAAAATCTTTCCTCTAAGCGAACCAATCATCGGAGTTCTATAATACAGCAATGTGTAAGTTAATTGCTACTAAAGAACTGTCGGCATTCTGCCGATAGTAAAATCAAACGGCACGGGTATTTCTCTAACAAGTACATTATTAACGCGAAAATCTTAAGAGGGAGTAACGCTATGATAGTAGAACAATCGAATATCGGCATGTCGTCCGCGTACACACAGACACAGCAGTATGATAAAACCGAGAGTCTGACAGTGCGCGTAGGAAGAGCCCCGGGAAGCCCGGAATCTGCGGCCGCCTCCGCTAATGCCAGACCAATCGGGGATTCCGTTGCTATAAGCGAACAGGCGATGAATGTCTTAAGTTTAAACTCTGATGCAACTAAATCTTCTGATTCGGGTAACGAGGACATCTTATTATCAGGCGATATTAAGGAACTTATAGTAAAACTGATTTTAGAGAAATTAACCGGCAAGAAGATAGACCTTAAATCCATTAAAGGCATAATGGGCGCTAAAAATATAAGAGTAGGGCAAAACGCTGTTCCACCACAGCAGTCAGTAGCAGTCTCATACAGCTCAAGTGAGACCTACACCGAAAACCAAAATATGACATATAACGCCGCAGGGGTGATAAAGACCGCCGACGGCAAGGAGATAAATTTCTCTCTTGACCTTTCGTTAAGCACTGAGTTCATGCAACAAAATAACATAAACCTTCAGGCAGACAACGGTGTAAAAAAACAAGACCCGCTTGTTGTGAATTTCTCCGGCACAGCCGCACAACTCACCAGCCCAACAGTTGCCTTCGACCTGAACAGCGACGGTCAAAACGAAAATATCCATTTTACAGGGGCGGGCAGCGGTTTTCTTGCCCTCGATTCAAACGGCAACGGGAAAATAGACAACGGCAGCGAACTCTTTGGCCCGTCAACAGGAAACGGATTCGCTGAACTGGCACATGACGATTCGGACAAAAATGGTTGGATTGACGAAAATGACCCAGTCTACAACGCCTTGTCCGTGTGGACAAAAGACACCACCGGCGGCGATAAACTCACTTCACTTAAGGCATTAGGCATCGGGGCTATTAACATCGGAGCGCTCTCTACAAACTTCGCGTACAAGGACGAAACGAATAAACTGCAAGGACAACTTAAAAGCACAGGGATATTTTTAAATGAAAGTGGAGCCCCCGGCACAATACAACAAATAGACCTTACGACATGATATTAAGCTTAGGGCGCTGTACTATTTAATAAGTCCTAAGAGTCTGAACATTCCGGCAATAGCAGCGGCCTGAGCAACGAGCATGGCGGCTACCCACTTGATGATGTCGGACTTGGCACTTTCAAGGTCGGCCTTTGTGGCTAAGTCCTTACGGAAGTTTGAATCAGCATCGTTAATAATCCTGACAAGGGCCTCTGCGCCGTCGTCGCCGAGTTTTTTTCTTAATACCTTCGGTATCGTTATCACGCTCATGTAATGATTATACCTTATCTTTTGATATTTTTCAAGCATACGAATGCACGGCGGCAGACGCGCTGGCTCATGGATTTAACCATATCAGTAATTTTACATAATATATCTTATCGGACATTTTTTATCAACATGTTTTGTTGATAAATTGTCGGTAATCATGTGAATTTGCCTTGCAGC
>JADFYL010000169.1 GCA_015233045.1 Nitrospirota bacterium
GCAGTATCCATGTCTCAAACGGCACGCGCGGCGCATATGCCGAGATGGCTATGTATGAGGTGTTTTGATAGATTATCCTTTTGTTGATGCTGGTTTCCTGGTCAATAAGGTCACAGTAGATACATTTCTCCATGAAGCTATGATACTTTTTGGCCGCGTCAAGCTCTTCCTGCACCCTTTTGGGGACGATGGGCAGGGCTATAAGCTGGCTGTGCGTGTGCTCAAGCGTCGCGCCCGCGTCCTCTCCCTCATTTTTGAATATCAGAACGTACTTAAACCGCTTGTCCTTACGCAGGTCAGTCATCCTTGAGTAGAATGCCCAGAGGACATCAGCGGCCGATTTTCTGCTCATCGAAGACAGCGACAAATCGTGATGCGGAGTTTCAATTATTACCTCGTGGGCACCGATGCCGTTCATCCTGCCGAAAATACCGTCGCCTGACCTGTCAAGGTCACCTTCAATGTGAAGCGCCGGGAATTTATTCGGCACCACCCTGAGTGTCCAGTCCGAGGCCCCCATCTTATCCGGCCCCCGGAAGGCCATTATCTCGTTTGGAGTAGTGAACTCATGTCCCTTGCAAAATGGACAAAACCCCACTGTCTTTTTTCTCTTGTGTGACGGGGAGATGAAATCTGACGGCCTTTTCCCTCTTTCTGTTGAGATGATAACCCACCTGCCTATTATCGGGTCCTTTCTTAGCTCAGACATTGGTCCTCCTAAACATTATTTTATCAAATCACAACTTTATTATTGTATCATAACAATACTCGGACATTGTATCATAGAGCACTAAGACTTTTAAATATGAAATCAACATTTTTTAGCAAATTAGTAAATAATCCTTTTCAGGACCCTATTCTGTACGTAAGATTCAGGAGGGAGAAGGATGCCGTTATGTTTGACTGCGGGGATGTCTATGGCCTTTCTGTGCGGGATATACAGAAAATCTCGGATATTTTTGTCACCCATATGCATGTTGACCACTTTATCGGCTTTGACAACGTGCTGCGATGCCTGTTAAACAGGGAGGCGCCTCTTCATATCCACGGCCCCAGCGGCATCATCAACGCAGTTGCACACAAGCTCAAAGGTTATACATGGAATTTGATCAAAGAATACCCGCTAAAGATAGAGGTCTGCGAAGTTCGCAAAGACGTAATCCTCAGAGGCAGTTTTTATGCCACCGAGGGTTTTAATAAAATAGACGGCCCGGTAACGGCATTTGACAAAATAATTATGATAAAAGAGGGGCTAACTGTGGAGGCTGAAGTTTTTGACCACGGCATCGAGGTGCTTGGGTTTAGTCTTTACGAGGATACGCAGATAAACATAAACAAGGCCCTCCTGCTTGAGCGCGGCCTTACGCCAGGCCCGTGGTTAAACGAGCTGAAGGCCGCCGTCAGAAATGATATAAAAGACCTGCAGATCAGGATTGACGGCCATTATTACCATCTTGAAGAGCTTCGCGGCCTTGCCATGATAACACAGGGACAGAAGATTGCCTATATTACTGACATTTCCCCGTCCGAGTCAAATATCAAAAAGGCCATCGGCCTTGCCGCAGGCGCTGACACGCTCTATATTGAGGCGTTTTTTTTGGCGGAGGATGTTGAGCGCGCCCACAAGAGGAATCACCTGACAACCGCGCACTCAGGGCATATCGCCCGCTGTGCCAATGTTATAAATGTTGAAATAACCCACATATCCCCAAAATATATTACTATGTTCGATAGAATAAAAGTAGAGGTCAAGGAGGGTTACCTTCCTTGCGGGAGTTTGAGGGCAGCGCCCTCTACGTCTTAATAAAATGAACTTCACCGTATTACACAAAGATGGAAGCGCAAGGACAGGCAGGCTTGCCCTTTCAAGAGGCACTCTGCACACGCCCGTATTTATGCCGGTCGGCACGATGGGTGCCGTAAAGGCAATGTCGCCCCGCGAGCTTCGGGAAGTTGGGGCGGAGATTATCCTATGTAACACATATCACCTGTACTTGCGTCCCGGTGAGGATACCATAGCGGAGGCGGGCGGGCTTCACGAATTTATAAGATGGGACGGGCCTATACTAACTGACAGCGGCGGGTTTCAGGTATATAGCCTTTCTCCTCTGAGGAAAATCGGACAAGAGGGCGTGACCTTTAAATCCCACATAGACGGCTCCACGCACTTCATAGGCCCGCACGAGTCAATGCGGATACAACGCGCCCTTGGTTCAGACATCGCCATGGCCTTTGATGAGTGCACCCCCTACCCGTCTTCATACGAATACACGTTGAAATCTCTGGAGCTTACGACGAAGTGGGCTCAGATATGCCTTAATACCATCACAAAGCCGCAGACGCTCTTTGCAATCGTGCAGGGGGGCGTCTATAAAGATTTAAGGCTACAGAGCGCGGCACAGCTCAGAGAGATGAATTTCGAGGGCTATGCGGTCGGCGGCGTCAGTGTCGGCGAGCCAAAAGAAATAATGCACGAAATCATAGGCTACATGGCCTTTGAACTTCCAGACGATAAGCCGCGCTATTTGATGGGCGTGGGGTTTCCTGAGGACATTTTAGCCGCGGTTGAGGCTGGATTTGACATGTTTGACTGCGTCATCCCGACAAGGACGGCAAGGCACGGCACGCTCCTTACAACACACGGCAGAGTTGCCATAAGAAACAGCCAATTCAGGCGTGACCACACACCGCTTGACCCCGAATGCGGATGTTACACATGCCGTAATTTCACAAGAAGTTATCTAAACCACCTGTTTCGCGCCAGTGAAATCCTCGGTCTCAGGCTAAACACCATCCACAACCTGTATTTTTATTTAGATTTTATGAAAAAAATCAGGGCAGCCATCGAACAAGACCGTTTTAATAGCTTCAAAAAAGACTGGCTGTCGGTGTACAGAGGTATTTAGCGCAGAGGTTTGTCTAATACTACTGTGCTACATGAACGCTTTGAGGGTAAGCTGGAAATGAAAATCTGTTCGTATAGTTAAGAGTGATTCGGCTCTGGAATATTTAGGCGCGTATGGACTATAATACCCTTTACCACCGACAAATTTTAGACACAGGGAGGACAACAGTGGCCGATTTGGATAATGTCAAAGACGCGAAGATGTTTTATACCGATGTGCCCGCAAAGAACACACCGTTCTTTTTAAAAGGCTCAAACTCACTTGATTGGGGGATGAAGAACAGGCTTTCCAATATATTTAATCCATCAAGCGGCAAGACCGTTATGCTGGCCATAGACCACGGGTATTTTCAAGGCCCCACTACTGGCCTTGAGCGCGTGGACATTAATATCGTCCCGCTGATACCTTTTACAGACACGCTTATGCTTACCCGCGGAATATTACGTGCAAACATCCCGCCTTCATATACGGGCGGCGTAGTGCTGCGGGCAAGCGGCGGCCCAAGTATCTTAAAGGAACTCTCCAACGAAGAGCTTGCCATGAATGTCGAGGACGCGATTCGCCTAAACGCCGCCGCCCTTGCCGTTCAGGTCTTTATCGGTGGTGAATACGAAACGAAGTCCATTCACAATATGACCCGTCTGATAGACAAGGCCAACCGCTACGGCATCCCCGTACTGGCGGTAACGGCGGTAGGCAAGGATATGGCGCGCGACGCGCGGTATTTTCGCCTCGCTTGCCGGATTTGCGCCGAACTTGGCGCTACCTATGTGAAGACCTATTACACGGCTGAGGGGTTTGATACCATTACGTCTTCGTGCCCCGTGCCTGTTGTGATGGCCGGCG
>JADFYL010000170.1 GCA_015233045.1 Nitrospirota bacterium
GATGCCAGAATAAAACTACTCCGCCTTTATCCGACAATATATGGTTGACATGACAGTAGTATGAAAACGCTGCCACTGGCTGTTCAGATTGAAGAGGCGTGTCGTGCCGCTATCTAAGCTGCAAACTGAAATCCTGCATCTTCTGGCAACGCACCGGAATCCGGAAAGCTATGTCGCGGGCGCGAGCGCACTTAATCAGAACAGCCCGCGTTTTTCTGGTGACATTGATATTTTCCACGACAGGGAGGAAGCCGTTGCACAGACATCAAATGAGGATACGGTATTACTGGCCGAACATGGATTTACGTTTGATTGGCTTCGGCGTGAGCCGGGTATTCATACCGCAGTTGTGCATCGTGGAAACGAAAGTACAAAGCTTGAATGGGTGCGCGATAGCGATTTTCGATTTTTCCCTACAGTCAAGGACGAATTATTCGGGTATCGCCTGCATATTGCCGACCTTGCCACCAACAAGGCGTTAGCGGCGGCAGGACGGCGGCAACCGCAACCCGATAATCTTACAGGTTATGTGGAACACGCAGGGCGGCGGCGCGGCTACTGGCCGTCAACATCCGAGATTGGCAGCGCGATGTTGTACAGCGATGCAAAAAAACCAAAGCCATAAGCCGCGTAAAAATAGACAGAAAGGATTATTTTGTCTATTTTTTGATAAACTACTCATCTGTCTGCGACTCACGCATCACAGCCTGCCTTTGATTCCCAACCGCTTTATCATGTGAAAGTGTGCCCATAGCAGCGCCGCCATTGTTACCGGTAGCCACAGGACGTGAAAGCTGTAAAACCTGATAAGCGTACTGCCGCCAACGTCCATGCCGCCACGTATGAGGTACATCAGGTGTCTGCCCATCATGGGTATTGTCGCGGCCATAGATGTACCTACCGTGGTTGCCCAGTAGCTCTTTTGGTCCCACGGCAAGAGGTATCCGGTAAATCCCGACGCGAACGCCGACACCAACGTCAAACATCCCACTATCCAGTTCAACTCCTTAGGTGATTTATATGCCCTTGATATGAACACCCTAAGGGTATGGCACAGGATGAACACAATTAACAGCGTGGCAGACCACTTGTGAACGCTGCGAATAAGCCACCCAAGATGGACTTCCCTCTGGATTGTTAAGACGCTTTCATATGCCTCCATCTCCGAGGGAATGTAGTATAGGGAAAGCATCAAGCCGGTTATGAATAAAATCAGGTAAGACGTAAACGCGGCACCCCCAAGGCAGTAGAAATAACTAAGGCCGGGGGGCAGACGCCTCCTCAGAAACCCCTTATGCGGCGCCTTAATCCTGAACTTCTTGTCTAACCAGTCAAAGGCTCTGCCCATTATGCCGCCGCCGTTGCTGGTAACATAACGCCTATATATACCCTGCCATTTTCTATCTTCAGAGGCAGCCTTGCCAGAGGCCCGGGTGGCGGCCCTGATATGACCTTTCCACTGGCGTCGTACCTGCCGCCGTGACAGGGGCAGATGAATTCGTTTTTGTGCCTGTTATAGTTCACCAGACACCCCAGATGGGTACACACAGGGGAGAGGGCATAGACAGCGCTGTCGTCTCTGACTATGAATACGCCGACCGCCATTTCTCTTCCTTTTTGCGTATAACGGTATTCGGCGCGCTTCACACCCTTTTTGGGCAGTGCATCCTCGTCCATACAATCACAATACACCATTGCCCTCGCCCTTAGTCCAGCCGGGTACATAAAATACGCGGCCACCGCCACAACACCCGCTCCAAGCACAGACACAACAGCCTTGACAGTTCCTATCAGAAAGTCTCTCCTTGTCATCAACGGCTCCGGGTGGCCATAGCACGGTGCGGGGTGTTTACCGCTGCTTGTTTATCAGCTCTCTGAGTTCTTTACCCATCTTGAAATGGAGTACATTTTTGGCGGGGACATCAACAATCTCCCCTGTCTTGGGATTTCGTGCCTTGCGCGGGCTTCTCTTCGTCAATCTAAAGTTTCCAAAACCCCTGACTTCAATCTTCTCGCCCCTGGTTAGGGCATCTATGATGCTTTGGAAAAATGCCTCCACGATTATCTCTGTTTGCACACGCGTCAACCCCGGCGTCCTTTGCGTTACGAGTTCAATCAATTCTGATCTGGTCATACGCCCCCCTCAGTTTGTCATTAGGTAGTTAAATTTATATAAAGGAAATACCTTCACAAAAATATCACTCACAAGTTTATTTGAAAATAGTTCTGCAACTGAAAAATCATCCTTCTTTGTGACTACGTTAGGTTCGCCTTTTATGCCGACAAGGGTGGCCGTCTCTTTGATTGCGTCTTGCAGGGTGCCAATTTTATCCACAAGCCCGGCCCTCAGCGCCTGGCGCCCCGTAAAAATCCTTCCATCGGCCAGTGCCTCCGCCTTCTCTAAGGGCATCTTTCGGCCACTTGCGACGGCCTCTACGAACTGGCTGTGTATGTCATTTAGCAATCCCTGAAACATTGCCCTCTCATCTGGCCCAAGCCCGTGGTATAATGAGCCCATATCCTTATATTTGGCGCTTTTTACCACTTCCCTTGTTATGCCTATCTTATCCATCAGGGCGCTTATGTTGACAGTCTCCATATATGCCCCTATTGAGCCGGTAACAGTGGCGGCGTTGGCCATTATCTTTGTGGCGGGCGCGCTGATATAATATCCACCGGAGGCGGCCACAGCGCCCATTGATACCACCACCTTCTTGGTAGCGCTTGTCTTTTTTACCTCTTCATATATCTCCTGTGAGGGCACTACCGACCCTCCGGGGCTGTCAACGCTCAACACTATTGCCTTTATTGATGGGTCTTCCCTGTATTTCTTCAACTCTTTTACCGTCTCTTTTGAGGACAGTATTATTCCCTCCACCTTTATCAGGGCTATTTTCTCACCGAGAGGGATGCGTTTTCCAACCAGTGTCAGCGCGAGACTTACAATGGCGAGCAGGACAAACAGTCCTATAAAAAAGAAGACTATCTTTTTCATTACTCGTCTTTTGTCTCTTCGTTTGCCTTGTCAGGCGACTCATCACGGCGTCTCGAATCTGAGGCGGCAACCATGCTCAGTCCTATTTTTCGCTGTTCAAAATCCAGCTTGATTATCCTTGCCTGAACTATAGAGCCTTCCATGTAGTCCTCATCAGCGTTTTTGATTATCTCTGAGGCATAGACCAGCCCTTCCACGCTGTCCTCTATCTCCACGAACAGGCCGTATTCGCTTACCCTGAGCACCTTGCAACTGACGTCGCTGCCTATTTTAAATCTCTGCGGTATCTCGTTTGTCCATGGATCGGGCCTCAACTGCTTTACTCCGAGGAGCATCCGCTTTTTCTCCGGCTCAAGGCTCAGCACAACGGCCTCCACCTTTTGCCGTAGTTTAAACACCTCAGACGGGTGTTTTATGTGCTTTGTCCAGAATATATCAGATATGTGAATCAGGGCGTCTATCCCCTCCGGCATTCCGACAAACACACCAAAATCTGTTATCGTCCTGACCTTGCCCGAGACCTTTTGCCCCACCGCGTAGCGCTCGGCTACGAGTTCCCACGGCTTAGGCTTGAGCTGTTTAATGCCAAGCGATATGCGTCTTTGATTGTTCTCTATTTTCAGGACGGCCACGTCAACAGAGTCGCCTATCTCCAGATACTTTGATGGATGCCCCGGCCGTGCCGACCAATCAAGCTCTGACACATGCACAAGCCCCTCCACACCCTCCTCCAGCTCGATAAACGCGCCGTAGT
>JADFYL010000041.1 GCA_015233045.1 Nitrospirota bacterium
CAATGGAACAGATGACATCGAACATCAGGCAAACCACCGACAATTCCAGACAGACTGAGGCAATCGCAACATCGGCGGCAAAGGACGCCCTTGACACCGGCAAATCAGTTACACAGGCCGTCAGCGCCATGAAGGAGATAGCCAGCAAGATTTCAATCATAGAGGAGATAGCAAGGCAGACGAATCTATTAGCGTTAAACGCGGCAATCGAGGCCGCCCGCGCCGGTGAGCACGGCAAGGGATTCGCCGTAGTGGCCTCAGAGGTGAGGAAACTTGCGGAGAGAAGCCAAAAGGCGGCTGGTGAGATAAGCGGACTCTCCGCCTCAACCGTGAATATAGCAGAGCAGGCCGGCACGATGCTGAATAAATTAGTGCCGGATATAAGAAAGACCGCAGACCTGG
Organism: Nitrospirota bacterium; assembly: GCA_015233045.1. Lineage (GTDB taxonomy): Bacteria > Nitrospirota > Thermodesulfovibrionia > Thermodesulfovibrionales > Magnetobacteriaceae > Magnetominusculus. The sequence goes on from JADFYL010000041.1 coordinate 403, forward strand.
TTCAGGAGATAACCGCCGCCAGCAACGAACAAAACACCGGGGCGGAGCAGATAAACAAGGCCATTCAGCAGCTTGACCAGGTGATCCAGCAAAACGCCTCAGCCGCTGAGCAGATGGCCTCAACCAGCGAGGAATTATCGTCGCAGTCAGAGCAACTGCAAGGTGCGATTGCATATTTTAAGACCGGCGCTGAGGGCTCCTCTAAATTTCTGCCAAAACCCAGGCGTAAACAACCGACATTAGCGCACCAGACCGCCGCCCCAAGACCTAAGACACACACACCAGCAGCGCCGTCCAAAGGTACGCTCCTTGATTTAGAAGACGGCAACGCCGGAGGCATGGGCGACAGTGACTTTGAGAAGTATTGATATAATTTGACAAAAGCCGATGCTCTGGCATAGAATCATGCTGGATTAGGACGCGGCAACAGGAGTGTTGACTATATTGTGTTCGGGTAATGGATGCGCATAGATTTGAGTGCTAAAACTGCCCTGGTTACGGGCGGGGCAAGGGGCATAGGGCGGCAGGTGTGTCTTAGGTTAGCCGCCGCCGGTGCCGTGGTGATTATTAATTACGCCAAATCGGCAGAGGCGGCCTTGTCCTTACAATCTGAAATCAGCCAAAACGCCGGGCAGGCCGCCTGTGTTTTCCAGGCCGATGTCTCCAAAGAAGACGAGGTTAGGGCCATGTTCGATTTCATCAAAAAGACATACAAGAGGCTCGACATACTGGTAAACAACGCCGGTGTAATAAAAGACAACCTGCTGATAGCCATGGAGCAGTCCGAATGGGACAAGGTGCTCAATGTAAATCTGAGGGGGACTTTTTTGTGCTCTAAATATGCCGCCGAACAGATGATGGCAAACAAGAGCGGGCGAATTGTGAACATTGCCAGCGTCGCGGCGGTTAAGTGTTCCCGCGGTCAGACCAACTACGCGGCGTCAAAGGGCGGCATCGTCTCATTTACAAAGGCCTGTGCCGTTGAGCTTGCCCCAAAGGGGATACTGGTAAACGCCATTTTGCCGGGCATGATAGAAACGGACATGAGCGCGCGGGTAAGGAAAAGGGCGGGAGACGCGATACTCTCGGCGATTCCCCTTGGCAGGTTTGGCGCCCCTGATGAGGTGGCGGCCCTTGCCGTGTTTCTTGCCTCCGACCTGTCAAGTTACATAACCGGACAGGCAATCCCCGTTGACGGCGGCATGACGGTATCATAGTGCGCCTCTATCAGGGAATAGACATCGTGAACGTTGAAAGGCTCCGGGCGGCTATGGACAGAAACGAGGCCTTCGCCGCGGACGTATTCACACAGCGGGAGCGGGAGTACTGCCTGCGGCACAGGCATCCGCATGTGCACTTTGCCGGGCGTTTTGCCGCCAAAGAGGCGTTTTTAAAGGCGATAGGCGTGGGGTTTTCGACCATTGGCGTGTTTAGCGGCATAGAGGTCTCTGTTATGCCTTCGGGTCGGCCAACCTTAGAGCTTAACGGGTGGGCGGACAGGCTGGTTAGAAGGCTGCGGGCACAAGAGGCAACTGTCTCTATCTCTCATACGCCGCAGTTCGCCGTGTCGTCAGTAATACTGTTAAGGGGACAATGAATGTGAGATATTTACTTGTTGACAGGGTCTTGGACTGGACGGCAAATGAGAAGATTCGGGGCATAAAGAATGTGGCAATGACGGAGGATTTTTTGGAGTTTCATTTTCCTGGCAATCCGGTAATGCCCGGTGTGCTGACCATAGAGGCACTTGTGCAGCTTGCGGGATGGTTATGTGCGGCGTCGTCAGATTTCAAGGGATGGTTTTTGCCGTCCACTGTGGATCAGTGCAAGTTTTACGGCCTTGCCCTGCCCGGAGACCAGTTGGAACTTACAGTAGAGGCCGTCTCATATGGAGCCGACAAGGCAGCCTTTAAAGGTGTGGGCACGGTCATGGGCAAGAAAAAGGCCATGGCGCAATTCAGTGGTGATATTGTCCGGTTAGACGAAATCGGAGACGCAGAGAAGGAGCGTAGATTCTTTAAAATATTGATGAGAGAGTTGGGTCTTTAGATATGGATAAAAGGGAAGTAGTAATAACCGGCATGGGGCTTGTGACATCATTAGGGTCGGGGGCCGTGGAAAATTGGGAAGGCGTAAAGGCCCTCAAAACGGGGGTTACACGCCATCCGCAAGAAGGTTGCCCCGTAGCTATGCAGTACTTCGGCAATGTAAAAGAGGTGGTATATCCATACGAGATACCGAATAAGCTCACAAGCCAGATGAAATTCCTCAACAGAGGCTCAACCCTCGGATTTGCGGCCGCCCTTGGCGCTGTAAAAGACAGCGGGATAGGGTTTCCTGATATGAACGAAATTACGCCCGGGCGCCGGGCGCTTTTCATAGCAACCGGGGATTTTTCTAAATTGGGGTATGATTTCTTTTATCCCGCCACAAGTGGGGCCACAAATGGGCGGTGGAAGGACATTGACCACGCGAAACTTAACACGTTGACGTTAAACAAGGTAAATCCATTTTTTCTGCTTGAATCAATAGCGAATAACCTGTTTAGCGCGCTGTCAGCGTTTCTGGATTTCAAGGGGCCAAACACCACGCTTGCCAGCCTTTCGCCGTGTGGTGGGCAGTCACTGGAGCTTGCCGCAAGGAGCATAAGGCAGGACAGGGCGGATATAGCCGTTGCCGTAGGCTGTGGAAGCTGGATTAACGAAATACCCATGTACGAGCTGGAGGGACTTGGCCTGTTATCGGCATGTCAGAGCGGCGCTGCCTCTTACAAGCCGTTTGATAAGAGGAGAGACGGGTTTATCCCCGGCGAAGGGGGCGCTGCCATACAGCTTGAGGAAAGACAAAGCGCGCTGAGGCGCGGTGCCACCATATATGGCACGATAATGGGATTTGGAAATGCCATAGAACATGCCGAAGGCCCTGGGGTCAGCGTACCTGAGCGCGTAACCGAACTGTGCATAACAGAGGCGCTCAACAACTCAGGCGTACACATATCAGACCTCGCATTCATTTCCCCGCATGGAAGCGGCACAAAAAAGGGTGACCGCTCAGAGCTGAATTCTCTTTACAGCGTTGCGGCAGATAACGAAATAGCGCTTTGCGCCCTGAAACCCTATACGGGGCACATGGCCGCGGCAAGCGACATCGCCGAGATAATAATCTCGGTGTTGGGCGTAAGGGAATCAATCGTGCCAGCCACGCTTAATTTCAATGAAACAGAAAAGGAATACTCGCACCTGAAACTCTCAAACACTCAACAGCCGTGCCGCGGTGAGAAGTTTCTATCCATAAGCTACGGCATAGGCGGGCAATCCTCAGCCGTGGTTATCAAAGGGCGCTGAGTGTGCGGAGCCGCTCAAAGTGCAAGACACAGACGTAATCATACTTGCTGGTGGGCTGGGTACCAGGCTCAGGCCGGTTGTGGATGGTTTGCCTAAGGTACTCGCCCCTGTTGCTGGTCGGCCATTTCTTGATATTTTACTTGGATATTTAAACAGGTGGGGGTTCATAAGGAGGGTCGTTATTGCCGTTGGCTTCATGGCTGATAAGATAATCAGGGAGTACGACGGCTCTTGCGGGTATAATTTTGAAATCCTGTTTTCCCGCGAAGACAAACTCCTCGGCACAGGGGGGGCTGTCATAAAGGCCGTTGCGCATACAAAGACATCTGAGGTCATTGCCATAAACGGCGATACGTTTGCGGAGGTAGATTTTGAGGATTTTGTCTCGGTCCATGCAGAGCAAGGCGCCGCGATGACTATTGCCCTCAGACAGATGAGTGGCGCTAACAGATACGGCACTGTTGCCATAAACGCAGTGGGCAGGGTGGTTTCATTTCACGAAAAGACGCCAAAGCACACAGATGGCCTTATCAATGCCGGCGTATATGTGTTTCACAGGGAGTTGTTTGGCCACGCCACAGGCGCAGAGGGCGGCGCAACCATTTCGCTTGAGAGGGATATCCTGCCGTCGCTTTTATCTGATGGCGGCTATATCAGGGGGTATGTCTTTAGCGGCAGGTTTATTGACATAGGTGTGCCGGAGGCGTATAATGTAGCGGGTGAGTACCTTTTTGGCGCCACTGATTCAGGGCTGGCGCGGCATCTGAAATGATAATATCAAGAACTCCACATAGGATTTCATTTTTCGGCGGCGGTACCGACTACCCGGACTACTACCTAAAACACTGCGGCAAGGTGCTTGGCGCCTGCGTGGATAAGTACTGCTACTTAAGCGTCAGGCGGCTGCCCCCGTTTTTTGACCATAAACACAGAATAGTCTACTCGAAAATAGAAAACGTCAGCGACATAAACACAATCATACACCCGTCTGTAAGAGAGACCCTGAAATATTTTAAGGTTGACTACGGTGTTTCTATCCATCACGACGGCGATATTCCGGCAAGGAGCGGTATGGGCTCAAGTTCCGCCTTCACAGTTGGCCTGATTCACAGTCTCTATGCCCTGCAGGGAAGGATAGTGTCCAAGGAGGATTTGACGCGCGAGGCCATTCATATTGAACAGGAGTTGATCAGGGAAAATGTCGGCTCCCAAGACCAGACATTTGCCGCCCACGGCGGCCTTAATGTGATAAGTTTTCTGGCAAACGGCAAAATAATCGTTGAACCTATTGTTATTAACCCCGACAGGCTCGTAGAATTCGAAAGCAGCCTCATACTTGTCTATACCGGCATCTCAAGAATCGCGTCCGAGGTTGCGGGAGATAAGATTAGAAATATTCCGAAAAACGAAAAGAATCTTTCATATATGAAAGACATAGTAGACGAGGCATATGACATACTTGTAAACAGCAACAGAGACCTGGGGGAGTTTGGGCGGCTTATGAGTCAATCGTGGAACTTGAAGAAGACCTTGTCTACCAGGGTGTCGAACCAGGAAATTGACACTATCTATGAGCGCGCCCTTGCAAGCGGGGCGGTTGGTGGGAAGTTGTTAGGGGCCGGAGGTGGCGGCTTTATGGTATTTTTTGTGGAGCGGGAAAAACAAGCCGCGTTCAAACACGCCCTTAGTGACTACCTCCATGTGCCTTTCAGTTTTGATTTTGACGGCTCGAAAATTATAGTCTATCAACCGCAAAGGAGGCCGCTGTGAAACCTTCCCTGTACCGCCTTTAATCAAAACCCTATCATATGTTTAAAGAATACGTAGAGGAATATATATTAAAGGACGGGAAGAGGACTGCCCTGTTTTTTATACTGCTTGCGGTGGTGTTTTTCATAGACAAGCTGGTGCTGGGGCCTTTTGCCGCCGTAGTGCTTCATGACGTGTTCGAGACGGATTTCCCAAGATTTAAGGCAATGGGGGAGCTGCTATTGCGGCATGGCCCATATTTCTGGTATCCGAACTGGACTGGCGGGATACCGGCGTACGCGTGTCAGCACGGCCCGCTTTACATTCTGAATATAGTATCACAGTTTTTACCTCTCTGGGCGGTTTACGCCGGATTGCTTATTGCTATGATGTCAGCGGCCGGTTATGGAATGTACAGGTTTCTTAGCGGCTATTTGAATGCCGCGGGTTGGGTGGCAGTGGTCGGAGGTGCGTATTTTGCCTTGAATATGCAGCTGTGGAGTCCTTTTATCCTGTATATTTTTAGTTATGCCTTTCCGCTTTATTTTGCACTGTCCTGGCAAGGTGGGTGTGGCAACCGCAGGGGCATGATAATGAGGTTGATAGTATTAAATTTGATTGTGGCACTGTCATATCCCGTGCTGACGCTGCCGTATTTTTTCATCTTAGAGGTGCTGGTAATAGTGCTGCTGCCGTCCCAGGGACAAAACGCGAGGCTTAGGCGTCTGATAAAGACCTCGCTGGTGTGGTTTGGGTATATTCTGGTATGTCTGCCCGTGCTTTATGCCCTCTATAAGTACATACCCTTTACAAGCAGGACATATGTGTATGAGACGGCCTCGCTTGCGGGATTTCTGAAAAGTCTCGCCAACGGCTTCACAGTGTCTTCGCTGCAGACGATGACCCTGATTCCAATTGTCGGCGCAATTGCCATATCGAATACATCCGGCAGGGTGCGGCGCAGTTTAGGAGTCCTCTGTGTCGCTGTATTTTTATATGCCGTTTTTACTTCGGGGTTGAAGGTAATATTCAGGGGTACGCTTTTTGAGAAAATGGACCTCGCCCACATAACCACCGTATTTCCGATTGTTATGACAATGGCGGCGTTTGTGGCAATTGATGAGGTCATCAAAGACCGGAGGCTTGTCAGGCGTTTTCTAATCTGGGGAATCATCGGAGTGGCCTGCGCGGTCTTTGCCGTATTAATCACAAGGTCAATCGAGACGCAGGGTATACAATTGCTTATATTAAACATCAGCGGCGGCATTTTTATCTCGCTAATGATTTTGACTGCCACAGATGAAGAGGCTTTTTCCTTCCCGAAATTGGCGAGAAATCCGGTGGCCGTATTTATTGTCAGTTGTGCGGCGATTGAGGCGGTATTGTATTTCAGTCCCAGGAAGGCCGCTCCGGTGGATCTGGTTTCGATTGCCCCCGTTTTGGTAGTTTTGACGTGTGCCTTCTTCTGGTCTATCAATAAGCTCTCAAGCGCTTTTCAGAAACAGGGGCAGTTAAGCGCCATGTTGATTATGGCGATTGGAGTTATAATCTTTTTTCAGGTGAGATTTACACGGTTTTTTGGTGAGGAGCGCGTGCCTTATATCAGTATTTTCCCTAACATTGATGTACTGGAGACTATTAAACGGGAAAACAGTTACAAGCCGTTGCGAATGGCCTCTCTTGATCCGATGACGATTCCCTTAATCCAATCACAAGGATTTGAGACGCCTGACGGCAGAGGCCCGCTTTTTAATAAATATTACAGGGAGTTTTTCAAAGTAGTAATAAATCAGCAGCTTTCAGACCCGGGGTTTCTTACATATTTCGAGAGCTATTGGTATAACTTATTTATATCAAACTTCACGGCGAACATAACATTTTCCCCATATTCTTTTTTGAATATAAGATATATTGTAACGCAGGGAGTTTCTTCTAGACCATTGAGCAGCTCATTAGAGTTGGTTTATGCAGGGAATTCTATCGCAGATCATCCAGGATTAATAGGCAACTTGATGAGACTCTACTCAAAACCTGTGGCAATTCTTAGATTTAAGGACGCTTTTGACAGGTTTTACCTCGCGAAAACCATTATAACGCTGGAGTCAGACAAGGCCATCTATGATACCCTCGTTAGTACGGAAGGGGTGGAGTTATTTAATACTGTTTATTTTTCGGGTAAGGACGCCCCTTCATCCCCGCCCGATGTCATAGACGACGAACAATTTAAGAAAAATAAGATGGCGCTTGAGCGTTATACCCCTGATGAGATCAGCCTTAGACTACAACTCGCCACGCCGACCGCGGTTGTTGTCTCAAACAACTATGCCCCAAACTGGCGGGCATACGTTGATGGCCGTGAAACGAGGGTATTCAGGGCAAATCTCGCGTTTCAAGCCATAGTAATCAAAGACGTCGGCCCCCACAGTATCGTCTTCAGGTACGAAGACAGGGCGCAGAAATTTACGCTCATACTTATACCGATTGGTATGCTGGTCTTCAATTACTTCATAATCACCGGCGGCAGAATTTTTTTCACACGGCCTTAAATTATTCCAATGGAAAAGAAGCGCCTGTTTGTGTTATATTTAACCTAGCCATGGCGGCGTACCCAAGCGGCTAAGGGGGAGGTCTGCAAAACCTTTATGCGCCGGTTCAAATCCGGCCGCCGCCTCTTTAACCCGTTGGTAACAGGTCATGTATTATGTTGGTAACTGGCCCGTGTATTAGTATTAGCCGTGGCCTTGCACAGGGATAGGCCGATGAAAATGTTTAGACACATAAAAAGCAGCGTGGAGTACGCCTGAGCGCGGGCGCCGTGGACCGCTGTGGACACTGAGGAGTTAAACCTTCTTGTCATAGGCGATGTGCCGGGTACTGAGGGCTTGTGTGGCCGGGTATCGGGGGCGGGTCGTAGGTATAGGCTGTTGCAGTCCTTGTCGTTAGAGGAGGGTCTGCACTTTTGTAACAATAACGCCTGTGGCTGCATTGTGTTGAGTTATCATTGTTTTGGCGATGCGGTGCTTGAGTTTTTAGGACATCTTCAAGATAGAATCGGGCATTTAAAAATACCTGTTGTTGTGCTTGACGCAGGGGACACAGAGGCAACGGCGATACAGGTAATGAGACTCGGCGCCTCAGACTATCTGGTGAAAGAAAATCTTAATCAGGACGCCCTATGTAAATCCGTTCAGTACGCCCTCGCAATACATCAATCCGACCGGGAACGTGCACAAACCAGAGGGAATCTGATACGGAGCAATAATCTCCTTGACGCCATACGGTATATCCAGTCGAAGTTCATTCTTTCACCCGACCCCCGCACACTGATGAATGAACTGCTTGCGATGTTGCTGTCTCTGACAAGCAGCGAATTTGGGATAATCGGTGAAGTCTTAACAGACAACAATGGAAAGGAGTATTTAAGTACCTTTGCCGTGTCCAACATAGCAGGGAACGAGCAGACCCGCAAGCTGTTTGACGAGAATATAGAAAGTGGATTTAAGTTTCTCAACATGGACAGTTTAATTGGCCCTATAATTAAGACTGGCAAGGCGGTAATATCACCTGACCCGCTCAACGACCATAGCACTATGCCCGATGAACATCCAGCGTTGAAGTCTTTCATTGTGACGCCGATATATAGTGGAGAAAAACTTACGGGGTTTGCCATGATAGCAAACAGAGACGGCGGGTATGACGAGGAACTTATCGAATTTCTTCAGCCTTTTTTTGCCACTTGCGGCAATATAATTGAGGCATACCGAAACTATCAGCAGCGTATTAAGGCAGAGGATGAGCTGCGGGAGTTAAACACAGGCCTGGAACAGAGGATACGAAAAGAGGCTGAGAGGAGATTAGTTCAGGAGCGCCTCCTGATACAGCAGTCCAAGATGGCTGCTATGGGAGAGATGATAAGCGCGATTGCGCACCAGTGGAAGCAGCCCCTAAACACACTTGCGCTGATAGTTCAAAATATGGAGGAAGACCTTGAGGAAAATAAGATAGACCGCCTGTATGTCAATAACGTTATCGTCGAATCGATGAAACTCATCAATTACATGGCTGAGACGGTCGAGGATTTCAGGAATTTCTTTAAGCCCGCAAAGGACATGTCGCCCTTCAGTTTAAAAAAGGCGGTTGAGGACATCCTGGCGCTTATATATCTGCAATTTATAAAGAGAAATATAGACGCTACGGTGGAATGTAAAGGTGACCCGATGATACTGGGCTACCCAAATGAATTTAAGCAGGCTATATTAAACCTCGTAAACAATGCAAGGGACGCCATAATGGAGCGAAAGCGCCTGTTAAAAGGGACAATGGGGCGAGGGCGTATCTCTATAAAGATAACTGAGGGCAGAGAAGACGCCGTAGTGCAGATATGCGACAATGGGGGCGGCGTGAGAGAGGATATAGTCAATAAGATATTCGACCCATATATAACCACCAAGGGAGAAAAAGGCACAGGGATAGGACTTTACATGGCCAAGAGCATCGTAGAGAAGAACATGAATGGCCGGCTGGAATTCAACAATATAAAAGATGGCGCGTGTTTTACCATCTATATGCCGCTTCTGTGCGCGCTAAACATTGCGCCGATGTCGTAATTTTAATAACTGGTAGATTTCTTTCACCTGTTGCCGCGTACTGGCGATGTCTTTGGCGTTGATGATGACGAAGTCTGAGCTTGCGGCCTTTTGTTCGTCGGGGATTTGGCAGGCAAGTCTTTTTGTGATGTCCTCCTCTGAGAGTTTGCCTCTGAGTCTCTCATAGACAATATCTTTTGGGGTGGTAACGGTGACTACCACATTGACCTCGCCCGTGAAGCCACCTTCAAAAAGAAGGGGTATCTCGGCGATAGTCATCTCATCGGGCAGCGCAAACTGCTTGATTTCTCTCATCACGGCAGGATGGACAATCCCCTCAAGTTTCCTTCGCAGCCCCTCGTTATCGAAAACAACCTTTGCGGTTTTTTGCCTGTCAAGGCTGCCGTCCACTGAAAAGACATCGCTTCCGAGGGCCGCCCTTATCTGTGTCCTGATGTCTTCCTCACCGAGAAGGCGTCCTACTATTTCGTCGGCGCTAATGACACGCGCCCTAAGTGCTTCAAACAGACCCAGCACGGTTGTCTTGCCGCTTCCAATATTCCCTGTGAGGCCGACTAACATAGTGTCTGATTCACTTTAGTGATTCTGGCGGGGCAGCAAGGTTGAGTTTTTCAAGGCGTTCTTTAGATTTCTGAGCGTATTGCGTGTTAGGATGCCTTCTTACGATCTCTTCATACAACTCTTTGGCGTGTTTAGGATTGTTTTGAAGTTCTTCAAGCTGGGCAGTCTCAAACATAGACTTAGGGCTGTCCCCCACGCAGGAACCAAGCAGGATGGCCACCACCGCAACGATCATAAATATATACCGCTTCACTGGTTGCTATGATAACATTTGACAGTGAGGAAATGACAGAATCGAAGCAGGCCATCTCTACCCCAATGTCATCTCTACCCGATTGACAAAAGCCCTCATGTTTATGTATATTGGTACATGGATTTGTTGCCTTTCGATGAAACCTGAGAATGCCGGACCAAACTTGAACAAGACAGACTGGATATGGACAGATCATATAAGGTATCAAATGCTGGAGCGAAAAATAGGCAGTGAATTGGTAGGACTTGCCCTTGAGAATCCCGATGCTATTGTTTCCGATCGAGGGAACTGTATAGTTTATAATAAAGTAGTAGGCGGTAAATTAATCAGAGTTGTAACAAATGGGAATAAACTTATAACTGTTTACGCAACCACTAAAATTGCTAAATACTTAAAGGAGTAGTCCTGATGAAACTGCATTATTCAAAAGAAGCTGATGCCTTATATCTCAGATTTAAAGAATCAGAGATAACCGATACTGACGAAATAGCGGCCGATGTTATTGTGGATTTCGACACCGATGGAAATGTAATTGGTTTAGAGATACTGTCCGTATCAGGAAAAGCCGATTTAGAACAATTAACAGTACAGGCATTTGAAAAAGTAATGGTGGAAAATTAGCAGATACTGTGGAAATGGCAACAGACAGCCTTTCTCTGAGGCTTCAACAAATACCAGTGGGCGCGGATCCTCTCAGGTGTTTACTTTGCCGGTAGTTGTTGTTTAATATACGTGTGGTTTCGCGGGAGGTCATATTTGGAAGAGAAATATAATGCCCTCGTCATAGAGAAAAAGTGGCAGAAACGCTGGCAGGGAAGCTCAGCGGATGCAACCAGCAGGGATGCGTCTAAAGAGAAGTTCTACTGCCTTGAGATGTTCCCCTATCCCTCTGGTAAGATTCACATGGGACATATCAGAAACTACGTCATCGGCGATGTGATCACGCGCTATAAGAGGATGCGAGGGTTTAACGTGCTTCACCCGATGGGCTGGGACGCCTTTGGGCTGCCCGCGGAAAATGCCGCCATCCTAAACGGTACGCCCGCCGCCAGATGGACGTTTGATAATATCGCATATATGAAAGGACAAATCAAAAAGATCGGCTGCAGCTACGACTGGGCGCGTGAGCTGGCTACCTGTACACCGCAATACTATAAATGGAACCAGTGGTTTTTTATCAAAATGTTTGAACGCGGCCTTGCATATAAGAAAAACTCCTCAGTCAACTGGTGCGGCCACTGCCAGACTGTCCTTGCCAATGAACAGGTCATTGACGACAAGTGCTGGCGCTGCGACAGCGTGGTATCTAAAAAAGAACTTGAGCAGTGGTTTTTTAAGATAACCGCCTATGCCGAGGAGCTGCTTGCGGGGTGCGATACACTCACCGGCTGGCCTGAACATGTGGTTGCGATGCAGAAAAACTGGATAGGTAAAAGCGTCGGGGCAGAGCTGAACTTCCCGGTTGAGAACTCAGATATACAGATCAGAATATTTACGACCCGCCCCGACACGCTTTTTGGCGCCACATTTGTATGTCTTTCACCGGCACATCCCCTTGCCTCCACTCTTACAGAGGATCAGGATGGGTTAAGGCGTATCAGGGCGCAGTACGATAAACAAGACGCCGAAACCGCCCAAACCACGCTTGGCCTGTTCACCGGCAAGTACGCCATAAACCCAATAAACGGAGAGCGCGTTCCTATATACGTGGCCGCATTCGTACTAATGGAATACGGCACGGGCGCCATAATGTCCGTCCCCGCTCACGACAGCAGGGATTTCGAGTTTGCCACGGCACATAAACTGCCAATCAGGCAGGTAATAGTCCCGCAGGACGGCAGCCAGCAACCTCTTAAAGAGGCCTATGAAGGCGAAGGCGTTTTGGCCAACTCTGGAGAGTTCACCGACCTTCACAACAAAGAGGCCATCGTAAAGATAAACGAATACATTGAGAATAAAGGAATGGGCACTGCCGCCGTCAAATACAAACTTCGTGACTGGGGTATATCAAGGCAGCGTTACTGGGGTACTCCAATACCCATTATATACTGCGGGAAGTGCGGCGCGCTTGCCGTACCGGAGAGTGAACTGCCTGTTATTCTGCCAGAAGATATTGAGTTAAAGGGTGTGGGTGGGTCCCCACTTGCCGCTGTTGAAAGTTTTGTGTCGGTAAAATGTCCACAGTGCCACGGCCCGGCCACACGCGACACCGATACGATGGACACATTTGTGGATTCGTCGTGGTATTTTATTCGCTATTGCTCAAAGAGTACTGATGATGCCCTTGACAAGTCAAACATTGAACACTTTATGCCCGTTGACCAGTACATAGGCGGAGTGGAGCACGCCGTGCTTCACCTGTTGTACTCAAGATTCTTTACTCGTGTACTCAAAGACCTTGGCATAGTGGCGGTTGAGGAGCCATTCACGAGGCTCCTGACGCAGGGGATGGTCTGTAAGGAGACGTGGAAATGCCCTGAACACGGGTGGCTGTTTCCTGAGGAGGCAAAGGGCGGCAAGTGCGGCAAGTGTCAACAGCCCGTTGAACGGGGCAGGGTCGAGAAGATGTCGAAATCGAAAAAGAATGTCGTTACCCCTGATGAGCTTACCGAGCGGTATGGCGCGGATACGGCACGCGTGTTTTCGCTTTTTGCGGCACCGCCGGAGAAGGATATTGACTGGTCAGACCAGGGCGTGGAAGGCTCATACCGCTTCTTAAACAGGCTTTGGGCGTTGATTTATACACACATAGGACAATTAAAAACACATAGGCACGCTGGAGGCCGTCTAAGCGGCCAGCTCATCAGAAAGACCCATCAGACCATTAACAAAGTAACGCAGTCCATTGAGCGCGACTACCACTTTAATACGGCAATAGCGGCGCTGATGGAACTGCTGAACGAGGCCAATGCACTGAGGCCGTCAAATAACGAAGACTACGCGGCGCTTAACTTCGCGGTACGCTCTATGCTGCTGCTGTTAAGCCCATTCGCGCCCCACATTTGTGAAGAGCTGTGGGAAGCCGTCGGCGAAAAGGACTCCGTATTGCTTCACCCGTGGCCACAATGGGACGAAGAGGCCGCAAAAGAAGAGGAAATAGAGCTGGTCATACAAATCAACGGCAAGGTCAGGGCGAAGGAGAAAATCTCCGCCGCGCTTGATGACGAAGCCAGGACAAATATCGCCCTCAATAACGAAAAAATAAAGGAACTTATGGTCGGCAAGCCTGTGGAAAAGGTAATGATTCACAGGGGGATGCTCGTCAATATCGTGATCAAAAAATAATTATGATTAAACATATCGCTTTGGCAGTTAATCACATGTTAAGATAGGATACAAGGATGAACCTGAAAATAAAATATATACTGCTGGTGGTCGTGCTGCTTTGCATCTCCGGCTGTGGATATACGCTTGTGACAAAGGCGGCGATGCCCTATACCTCTGTGCGTATTGGCAAGATACTCAATACCACCTCTACGCCAAAGCTGCAGGATATGCTTTATGAGGCACTTGCCACTGAATTTTTGAAGCGCGGCGTAACTATCTCAGACAGCGCCGATTATGTCTTGGAAGGGAAAATATACTTCTATCAATTGACCGCCGTGGCCGAAAGGAACAAATATGCCGCCGAATATGAGATAGCCATTAACGGCTCGTTTACACTTAAGGACAAAAACGGTGTAATAATAAAAGAGATAAAGGATATGGCCTCACCATTTATCGAATCGTTCGAAAGCCAGGACGCCGTCAACTCAATAATCGCGTCAAAGGAACGGCAAAACGAGGCGGCAATGGGCGACGTGGCGGCCTATTTAGTATATGAGATGACGTTGTCACTAAGAGAGCCTAAGAAAGACACCACCAAATGAGCCTTTCACATCTGGACGATGAGCGAAAGAAAGGGTTTCCATCCCCTGTGTATCTGCTGAATTATAAGGATTATTTTTATCTGGTGGAATCTATAAGGCTGCTCAGAGACAGCGTGGACGAAGGGGGCAGGACATTTAATTTTGATGTTTACGACATAGAGGCCGGCAACGAACAGGCCTCAATGGCAGAGATAATAGACACAGTGAATATGGCCTCTCTTTTTGCCACCAGCAGGGTTATCTGTGTAAAGAATTTTCAGAAGATAAAAAAGGGCGATATCGTGCGTCTGGCCAGATATGTGGAAAGCCCTTCGTCAATGTCTGTCCTGTTTCTGTTTAACCAGATGAAAGACAGTAAAGACAAATCACCCGAGAAGGCCCCTCTGCCGTTTTCTCTGAAGACTATAACGCTGGATTTTAACGAACGTGAACTCTTCGACTGGGCGCAAAATAAAATCGGCTCATACGGATTCACTATAACGAAGGAGGCCCTCAAATCTCTCAAGAATGTCTGCGAGGATTCGGTCTCAAAATTTGCGAATGAACTCGAGAAGCTCACCCTGCTTAGCAGAAAAAAAATAGACATAGCGGACGTGGAAGAGGCGGTGTTTGGAACGAAGGGCGGCACGATTTTTCAGGTGGCAGGGGCAATCGTCAAAGGGGACAAGTCTAACGCCATCGCCAAATACGTGGAGATTCGGGATGGATTGGTTGATATAATGGCCCTTGGGGCACTGAACTGGCAGTTGGAGGGAAAAATTCAAACAAACAATCCGGCCTTCCTGAAATGCTACGAGCAATTAAGCGATGTTGACAAAAGGCTCAGAGGCGCAAACCCTGACTATCCCCTTGAGCTTCTCATATACAATCTAAGTGACATATTTAGTCCCTGAGGGTATGCTGTTTGTACGAGACCGCACTTAAAATAATCGGCGATATGCCCCTGAAAAAGAGAGAACCTCTGCTTGACCTCCTGTCGTCGGACTTATCGCCCGATGAGTTTAACTCGGCCTTATTAAAAATTGGCAAGAATGTAGATTTGTCGAAATACCGCCACGAAATAGCGGAGACGCTTATCGCGGTAACCGGCATATGCGACGCGGTACCGGAGGCGTACAAAGACTTCAGGTCAGTTGTCTATGACGGCGCTATGTTCCTCCTGAGTGGAATCTCTCAAGGGCGTCTCCTTCGCGTCCTAAACGGCCAGTTTCTCATTGGCATGGACGCCTCCCCCGGCCAGAGGCTTATAACCCTTGTGAAGGATATTCCTATGCTTTATAAACTTGGTCAAATCATGGCCAGAAACCCAAACATCGGCGCGCACTTCAGCCACTGGCTCACCATGCTTGAAGGCGGCCTTATTCACATTGATATTTCCACCATAAGGGGCATTATAGAGGCGGAGATAGGGACAGCGGCGCTGGCTGCCCACGCCGTGGAGATGTCAAACAATCCCATATCTGAGGCCAGCGTTGCGGCGGTGGTTTCATTCACGTGGCGCGAAGGTGAGTTGGGCGGCACGGGGGTTTTTAAGGTCGTCAAGCCCAACGTGCCGGGGTTTCTTGCCGAGGACTTGAGACTGCTTGATGAGCTGGCCGAGCTGTACACCAAAAACAGGGATAAGTATGCACTTGGAGATTTCCAGTTCATAGGCACGTTTAAAGACGTCAAATATGCGCTGTCAAAGGAAGTAGATTTGCGAAACGAGCAGAGAAACATGAAACTGGCACGTGAGTTCTATGAGGATAACCGGAGAATTAAGATACCGGCTCTGCTGCCCTTCTCTACGGAGAGGGTGACGGGCATGGAGTTTATTGACGGGCATAGGATTACCCAAGCAGGCAGTGGCCACAAGGAGTGCGCCGTGGAGTTGTTCAAGACACTCGTTTGTGGCTGTATTTTCGGCGCGGCTGAGAGTTCGATATTTCACGCCGACCCTCACGCGGGAAATATCCTTATCGTAAAGGACGACGCAATGGGATTTCGTATCGCCCTTATTGACTGGAGTCAGACGGGGACACTGGCGAGGGACGCACGCGCCTCAATATTAAAACTCGCCGCGGGAATAACCACAAATAACAGGATGATGATAATTGATGCCGTGCAAACTCTCACCGAAGGCGGCATCAACGGCCACACTTCCGCGGCGCTTCCTTCGGTTATAGACAAGGAGCTCAGCGCCACGCCAACGGGCATAATAACGGGGGCGTTACATCTCCTTGACCGCCTTGCCCTTAGGGGCATCAAGTTTCCCGCCGATTTATTGCTGTTTCGAAAGGCGATTTTCACCCTTAACGGTGTCCTCCTGAGCCTTGACCCTGAGTTTGACCAGGACGCTTGCCTTATAAACTATATGTTCAGACTGTTGGTGGAGGAGATACCGCAGAGGTGGTATAATCTGTTTTTCCCATGCGCAGACAGCCCGTTTAACTACCGGAGCCTGATGTCCAACGCTGAATTATTCACGCTCGGCACCGGATTATGCTTATGAGGCAAGGGCAATGCCTGATTCCAAAACTCACCATCAGCCCACAGCATAATAAATCTTTGAATCCCTAAGCAAGGCGTTGAGTCCCGCGTCGCTGGCATAGGACATTTCTACGTTGGCTTGACACCGTGCATATTTTGATTGCTTTTCCCCCCCTGAATGTGGCACCATAGTAGTGGTTGGTATAAATTATTTCAGAATGACAGAGGAGGACTAATGATGAACAAGAAGATGACGGAGACCTTTGATAGGCTACTAGCGCTGGCCAGTGATTTCGTAGAGCGCCAGAAGGGTACATGGGACCATACGACATGGCTGGGCTTTTTGGATGAGGTGCAGAAAAAGGGCATCGAGCTGACAACCGATATGGAGCGTTATGTCGGCTTAGTGCTTGAGACATTGAAAAAGGTTTACAATGCCTCTACGAACATTGACGGCATCAGGAATGTTATGATAGACATGTCCTCTCAAACGGCAGACTTCGTAAAGAAAACCAGAGGCGTCTGGAATCAATCGGATGGAGAGGTCTTCCTAAAAGAACTTAGACAAAAAGGGCTTAACCTCAACGAAGACATGATGTCCTACTTTGGTGGAGTCCTTGAAGCTGTGAAAGGGATATATGCCTCCATAAGCAAGAGTCCCGACAGGGATAAGACACCCGATACTGATAAAAAATAAACGCGCGTCCACGCTTAAGGCAGCCCCCATCCCCACGATTTCAGGGGAAGGGTGGTCGTTGGTGTGCGCGTTGCCCCCATATCACTGCCGCGGGCATAAGGCGGCAGGGTTGTCGTTTCTGCGAGCAGGCTGCCACCTCAGTGGCAGACGTTATTTCCTTCTCGTGTAGCTGATCACAGTATTCCTATCGCCGCGTGGTGGACGTGTTGAAAGCCGCTTAGGCGGGCGTCGTTGTCGTCAGTTTCCCATTCGTTTTTGGTACCTGTTGCGATGTCAATCATGCCTATCGTCCTCGCCACGAACGCGCCATTTTCAAAGGTACAATATGTATAGGCCATATAGCCGTTGTTTATCTGGCACGAGGTTGCGGCAATGTCTCCCTCCAAACCAGCCTTAATCAGGCCGCCGTCCTTTGTCTTATACGCAATGTGGTATGAAGTACCCGTAGACTCGCTTGTTTGGCTGGTTATCGGTGTGGGAATTGTCCCGTCGTTTACGTTTGGCGTATCGCTTGACGCTGAGAAATAAACGTAACTCTTCTTATATATGATGATAAAGTAATCCGCGCCATTCATGTTATCAAAGGCCGTTACGTGAATATCCCTGAAGCCTGATTTAGTGGCCTTGTGCCTTTCCCCGATAGAAATTGGCAACAAGCGTATGTTGCTGCGGCCTGTTGAGGTGTTTAAAAATGATTCGACTTTTAGTGTGGCGTTAAACTTGCCGTTGCCCGTCACACTTCCACTTGCGGATATAGCGCCATCTCCAAAACCGCCCTTGGCGTCACCAGAAGAAGCTACCAGCGTCATCGCCGGCTTTGAGCCAGGTATCCAGTCAAGACGGTTGCTGTCATATACCGATTCCACGTATTGTGCGTTTTCGATCTCTATATCTCCCACCATCAGCCTTTCTATCCTCTTGCATGTAGTATCGTTGACAGCCGTTTGGCCGTTATATACCCATGTGTCTGAGGTAGTAGAGAAAATCGGCGGCGTCCTGTCCAGATACCATCTGCTGCCCACGGTTAAATTCAGGGTATATGGGTATTGGACAGTCCCACCTTTGGGTATAGTATTGCTTACTATTTTGACGAGGGCGTTGTCCTTGTCGAATATGTCTATTACCTGCCAGGTCATCCAGTTGTATCCTGTCTGCCAGGGCGTGCCGGTTATATAATCGCTGCCGATTAGTCTGCCGACAATATAGTCTTTATCCTCCGGTGTGGCCTTATATACGACCTCGTTTTTCCACAACTGATAAAACTCGTCCTCAGGGAAGAGGCTTAACTCCATGTACATAGCACCGGTGCCAAGAAGCTCTTGTTGGTTTTTAAACATGCAGCCAGTGACATAACCGTCTCTGCCGCTTGTGTAGGAATGTCTGCTTCCCGGTAGAGAAATAAACTGTGTCGGGTCTTCAACATATTTGCTCATCCCCTTTGCTTGTGTCTTAGACCAGTTGCTAACATAGCTGCTGCCTACTACTCTTTGCTTGTCCAGTACCAATAAAGTCGAACTCCACGAGGTCGGCATGAACTCCGCATAATCTATCGTTTCGTTATAGGCAAAGATGGCAGGCAGTTGAGCGGCATAGACCCCGTCACCGGATTGAACGCAGAGCGTAAGGCCGGTGTCCGAGATTGAAAGGCCGTCTCCCATCAAGCCATCAGGGCTCAGGCCAACCGAGCCGTTATTGTCGTTGCGCCTGTAAAGTAAAACCCTGTAGTCCTTGCCTTTGTTGTTGCCGGATGTGTCGTAGATTAACTCATATTCATAGCCGTCGGCCTCCTTGGACGTGTCTCTTATGTATATGAGCATAACGCCGGGTTTGCGGGGCGTTGCGGTGATTGAAATGTAATCAAAGCCTGGCATAGATTTGATGAGTATCTCAGCGCCATCAACACCTATAACACGATTGTCAAAAGAGATACCCCTCATGGCCATAAGATGCTTCATCTCCCGTAGTTTTTTTTTGGCAAAGGGCAAATACATCTCGCCGCCTTCAATGTCGAGCCTCAAAGGATTATTTTCGTTTGCAAAGCCGTCCACAATTCCTCCTCAAAACAACTATAGTGATTCAGGCAGCCGCCCTTAGTCGGCACGTAATGCAGCCGACCAATATACTATAACACATAATTGATTACTTGTCAAGCAATAAGCATTATAATATTATAACGATAACAAGCATTGTGATTGTTTAATGAGGTTGCGGCGGTTTCTTATGTCCGGGGCTGTGTTATGTTACAGGGGCGTCCTGGGCGCGGCCTGCTAATTTTGCCTGGTCGGCCATCATTTGCTTGATCTTTATGT
>JADFYL010000042.1 GCA_015233045.1 Nitrospirota bacterium
GAAGGGCAAGCAGGAAGACAAAGATAAGTAGCGGTTGGTATATAATTGGGCTGGGAAATCCCGGCGCCAAATACAAGAACACGCGCCACAACGCGGGCTTTGCCGCCGTAGATGAGATTGCCCGCGTGTATGGGATAGAATTGAAGGTGCGCGGTATCATGGAAAAAGGCGAAGGCGTGATTGAAGGTGCGCCGGTAACGCTTATTAAACCCCTTACGTATATGAACAGAAGCGGTTCAGCCGTCTATTCACAGGTTAGAATGAGCAGCTCTCAGTCAATAGTAATACAAGACGACATAGATATGGACCCCGGAAGGTTGAAGGTTAAGACCGGCGGCGGGGCGGGCGGACACAAGGGGGTGCTTTCGATAATTGAGTCTTCGGGAACGAGGGATTTCATAAGGATTAAAATCGGCGTTGGGAAGGACCCCTTAGTTCCGGTAGATGAGTATGTCCTGATGAGGTTTCCCCCGGGCGAGGCGCGGCTCATAAAGGAAGCGGTCTCGCAAGCGGCGGCGGCGGCCACCTGCGTTATCTCTGAGGGCGTTGCCGAGGCTATGAATAAATTCAATAAGCGCATGGCCAGCCCGGACGAGATTAAGGGCTAAGGTTTTGGAAAAATAGGGGGAGGCTATGAAGTTAAAAGTTGTAGTTCATGAAGCAGAGGAAGGCGGCTATTGGGCTGAGGTCCCGGCAATTCCGGGGTGCGCCACACAAGGGGATTCATTTGACGAATTGCTAAAAAATATTTACGAGGCCGTGGAGGGTTGTTTGTCTGTTGACATTAAAGACATTGCTGTATCGGGGAAGGACAAAGTGTTGGAGATAGCTGTTTGAAGGCTTTAAGCGGCAAAGCCTTTTGCCGTCTTCTTGAGGAAAACGGTTACAAACTCATGCGTATCAATGGAAGCCATTATATTTATGCTAAAGAAGGTTTTATTACACGTATTTCAGTTCCGGTACATGGAAGCAGGCCTCTTAAAATTGGTTTGCAAAGACATCTTATAAAAATCAGTGGAATTGATGAGGCCAAACTTTAAATATCTTGAACTCAGCAAGGAGGGGCTATGATAGAGAAAAAGACATATTATTTTGAAAAACCCGGCAAGGCAAACACCGCCGACTGCCTTTCGATAGTCAAGGCCGCCGTGGAGGACTTCGGGTACAAACACATCGTGGTGGCCACAACCGGAGGCGAAACGGGCGTGTTGTTCTCTGAGGCATTTAAGGGCACAGGTATAAATTTAGTCGCGGTAAGCCATTCACACGGGTTTAAGGAACCAAACACGATAGAGCTTGACCCTGATTTGACAAATAAAATCCGTGCAAACGGCGCGGTTTTATATACTGGCACAATGGTAACGCATTCGCTTGAGAGCGCGTTTGCGAAGCAATTCAACGGACTGTATCCAACGCTTATAGTGGCGCAGACATTGAGGCGTTTTGGTGAAGGTGCTAAGGTATGCTGTGAGATAGCCATGATGGCGGCAGACGCTGGATTAGTCCCTGAGGGTGTGGATATAATAACGGTAGCCGGTACGGGCAGGGGTGCGGACACGGCCATGGTAATACGCTCTGCGGCGTCGAAGAGATTTCTGGAGTTAAAAATACAGGAGATTCTGGCAAAGCCGATGTTTGGCATATAGGACTGTGGGACTGGGAACAGACTGTATAAGACGCGGAAGCGTTTCTGGGCCAGCCAAATCGGAATGATAGCCGCTTTGAAGTTCTTTGTAAAGTAGCCCTTATAAGGAGGGGATAAGCTGCTTTTCTATCCCCGTGGCGCAGTAGGCCACTGTCCTTAGAGAGTGTCATATTTTAATGTGTCTGCTGGGCCGGGGGCGTCGTGTTTGCCGATTCGCGCGGCCGCTCCGATTGATTTAAATTCAATAAATTAACATTCCACGGGCCGCCCAGGGCCTTTATCAACATCACGCTGTTTGCCATTATGCGGCCAGATATTATCTCAGCGGTCTTTCTGTTACTTAGCTCGATGTTTTGGATTACTATCAGGTCGAGGCTGCCGATTATGCCGGCTTTGTATTGATTCAAGGCAACGGCTGACGCGGCGGCGGCCGATTTTACCGCCTCATCCTGCGCCCTCTGCTCGGCCATCAGTATCTCATTCGTAGAAAGGGCGTCCTCTACCTCCTGAAACGCTGTCAACACCGTCTGTCTGTATGTGGCAACGGCGGCGTCATAGCCGGCCCGCGCCTGTTCAGTTACCGCCAGCCTAAGACCGCCATCAAATATCGTCTGCGTCAACTGCGCCCCGAGCGACCACACAAGGCTTGGCCACGAGAACAGTTTGGAAATCACTGAACTTTGCAGTCCACTTGAAGGGCTGAGGGTCAGGCTTGGGTAGTACGCCGCCACCGCAACCCCGATTTGCGCGTTCGCCGCGGCAACCCGCCGCTCCGCCGCCGCTATATCAGGTCTGCGCTCCAATAACTCAGACGGCACACCGTTTGGTATGGACGGCGTCATAAACGAAAGCGGCGTAAAGGGAAGAGAAAAGGCAGAGGCTGGTTTGCCCATCAAGAGCGCTATAGCGTGCTCAAGCGTTGCCCGCTGTACACCGAGGTCTATTGATTGGGCAACGGTTGTCTTTAACTGCGTCTCGGCGTTAAGCACATCGGCCTTGCCTGCCGCACCGCTTTCATACCGGTTTCTTGTAATCTTGAGGGTCTTCTCAAAGCCGTCAATGGTCTCGTTCAGTATTTGGCGCTGAGAGTCAAGGGCGCGCAGTTGAAAATAATCCTGCGCCAGTTCCGCCTGAGCACTAAGGCGCAGTGCCTCAAGGTCGGCAAAACTGGCCTCGGCGCTTGCCTGATAGGCCTCAATAGTGCGTCTTAATTTGCCCCATATATCTAATTCCCAACTCATCGTGGCCGACAGGGAATAATTCGTATTCGTGGTTTGTGACCCGCCACTGGATGAGGACTTGCCTGTGCCGGAGGATGGGCTTGAGGCCGCACCTGTGGATGATGGCGCTGATGAGGATGTGCCGCCGCCGCTGGTTAAGTTTCCAGAGGTTCGATTCCTGGTAAATGCGGCCCCGGCCGACAGCGTGGGATAGAGCTGTACCGAGTCTACAAGGGCACGGGCCTGCCGGTACTGCGCCTCTTTTACGGCAAGGTTCTGATTTGAGATGCTCACCTCTTTCTCAAGTTCGTTTAATCGGCTGTCGTTAAAAACCTCCCACCATGCGTCTTTTGTTACATTATCCATGGGCAGTGCGGTCTTCCAAAAATTTGCCTCTTTGTACCCGGCTGGAATTGCCATGTCCGGCCTTACGTAATCCTTGCCAACCTCACATGAGGTTAAGAGCATACACACCGCCAATGATACTAATAAGATTTTATCAAACATTATATTGTCCCCGCCTGTTTCTTATTTTTAAAACCCACAACCTTAATCTATCCATGTATAAGTATATCACCGGAGTTGTGAAAAGTGTTAGTATCTGGCTGAAAACCAATCCTCCAACAATGGTAATCCCTAGAGGGCGGCGAAGCTCCGACCCAACACCGCTGCCCAGAGCAAGAGGCAAGGCGCCTAAAAGCGCCGCCATCGTTGTCATCATTATCGGCCTGAATCTTAACAGACACGCCTCGTGTACCGCATCTTTGGTGCTTTTACCATACTTACGTTCGGTCTCAAGGGCAAAGTCAACCATCATTATACCGTTTTTCTTTACTATTCCTATCAGAAGTATTATCCCTATGATGGCTATTATGCTTAACTCCGTATGGAATATGTACAGAGCGGCAACCGCGCCCACCCCTGCCGAGGGAAGCGTGGAAAGTATTGTTATCGGATGAATAAAACTCTCATACAGGATTCCAAGCACTATGTAAACCGTCACCAGGGCGGCAAGTATAAGCCACGGTTCATTGGCAAGCGATGCCTTAAAGGCCTGTGCCGTGCCGGAAAACTGCCCGCGCACGCTTGTCGGCATCCCCATTTCCCGTGAGGCACCCTCTATTGCCGCTACCCCTTCGCCAAGCGCCGTGCCAATAGCAAGATTAAACGACAGCGTTATTGCAGGGAACTGTCCCTGATGATTTACCGCCAAGGGCGACATGGTATGGACATAGTGGGCGAATGAGCTTAAGGGAATACGGTTTCCTGTTGTGGAAAATACGTATATATCGTTTAGGGCGTCGGCGTGCTGCCAGTACTCAGGGGCTACCTCCATGACTACGTGGTATTGGTTGAGCGCGGTATATGTAACCGATACCTGGCGCTGGCCAAAGGCGTCGTACAGGGCGGAGTCTATCATCTGCGGCGTTAAGCCAAGGCGTGAGGCGGCGGCCCGGTCTATTTGAAGCGTGACCTCGCGGCCCTGGTCCTGCAAATCAGTGTTGACGTCCACAACCTGCGGGATAGTCTGCATTTTTTGGCGCATCTTCTGCGCCCACATATTAAGCTCCTGGTTGTTTTCGCCAAGGAGGGTGTACTGGTAGAGCGCCCCGCCAATTCTTCCCCCTACGCGTATGTCCTGAACGGACTGCAAAAAAGTGGAAGCGCCGGGCATACCGCTGAGTTTTCCACGAAGCCTTTTAATAATCTCCTGGGCAGTGGACTTGCGCACTTCAAACGGGCGCAGGGAGATGAACATCCGGCTTGTGTTTGTGGTTGACCCACCACCACCTCCCGTAAACCCCATCACATGCTCGACATCTTTGTCCTCTTTTATAATGCCAATGATTCGTTCAAGTTTGCCCTTCATGGATTGAAAAGATGTGTCCTGGGCCGCCTGAATATTTCCGGCAATACGCCCCGTGTCCTGCTCAGGGAAAAACCCCTTTGGAATAGTAATAAACATATAGACGCTTGTCAAGGCCGTAAGGATCGTCAGGCAGAGCATGAAAAACGAATGCCGCAGCGCCACATTCAGGCCGCGCTCGTAGAGCCTGAGTATCTGATTAAAGAAGCCTTCGCTGATTCGATACAAAAAGCCGTGTTTGACCGGGCCGTCAGGACCTTCGGGTTTTATTATTGTTGCACACATCATCGGCGTCGTCGTAAGGGAGACAACCAGAGAGATCAAAATTGAGGCCGACAACGTAACGGCAAATTCCCGAAACAACCTTCCTATCATCCCCTCCATCAGTAAAATCGGGATAAACACGGCAACCAACGACAAACTCATCGAAATCACCGTAAAGGCAATCTCCTTAGAACCGACTATTGCCGCCTGAAGCGGGGGCATTCCCTTCTCCCTGTACCTTGATATATTTTCAAGCACAACAATGGCGTCATCAACGACAAACCCTGTGGCCACAGTCATGGCCATAAGCGAAAGGTTGTTCAAAGAATACCCTAACAGGTACATCACGGCAAATGTCCCCGTAATAGACACAAAGACAGCGACCGCAGGGGCAAGTGTGGCCCTCGCGTTGCGAATAAACCAGAATACGACAAGTATTACCAATATGCCCGAAAGCACGAGTGAGTGTTTTACAACGGTCAGCGAACCCGTGATTGGCGGTGTCCTGTCAAGCACTACTGAGAGATCTACTCCGCCGGGTAAGACGGCTTTAAGCTGCGGTAGGACATCCCTGATGCTTTGTACCGTCTCAATGATATTCGCCCCTGGCTGCCGAAATATAACGAGCATAACGGCCGGCTTGCCGTCAACTATACCTGCCACCCGCACATCCTCCACTGAATCCACAACTGAGGCCACATCTGAAAGGCGCAGCACCATGCCATCCTTAAAGGAAATAATCAGAGGGAGGTACTCTTTGGCGCCGTTGAGCTGATCATTGGCCATTATTTCCCATTGTCTGCCGCCTTCTGTTATCTGCCCCTTTGGGCGATTTACATTTGTCCTTGCGAGCATATTACTCACGTTATCAAGGCTGACACTATATCTGTTTAGCGCCGTGGGGTTTAACTCTACCCTCACGGCAGGGAGCGCCCCTCCACCGACAAACACCTGTCCTACCCCGTTCATTTGGGAAATTTTCTGCTGCAGTACGCTTGAGGCGACATCATACATGCGTGCCTTGCTTACCGTGTCAGATATAAGGGCAAGGATAAGAATGGGCGCGTCGGCAGGGTTTACCTTCCGGTACGTTGGATTGGCGGGAAGGTTTATGGGCAAATCACTGCGGGCGGCGTTGATTGCCGCCTGAATATCGCGCGCCGCGCCGTTTATGTCCCTGTCGAGCGCAAATTGAAGCGTAACGCTGGTTGAGCCGCGGTTACTTGTGGAGGTCATCTCAGTGACACCGGCTATGCGTGTGAACTGCTTTTCAAGCGGGGCAGCCACAGAAGTTGCCATCGTCTCCGGGTCAGCACCGGGAAGCCCCGCGCTTACCTGTATAGTAGGGAAATCTACCTGCGGTAAAGGAGACACGGGAAGCGATAAAAACGCCAGCACCCCCGCCATCACCACGGCAATTGTAATAAGTGTGGTTGCAACCGGCCGATGTATGAATATCTCAACAAATTTCATATCAAGGCAGCCCCTAATAAAGGATTAACGACGAAGGGGGGGTAACCCCCCCTTCACCCCGTAAATCCCGCCACGTTTTGTCTATTGAGTTCCGGCTGCCGCTCGTTGGCGGCCTCAGTACTCCGGCTAAAGGCTGGGTGACTTTCATACGTGGTTAACCCTCTGAGACCTTCATCAATCGTTTGGATATTTTATCAAAGGCAAGGTAAATAACCGGCGTTGTGTAAAGGGTTAAGATTTGGCTGAGGATCAGGCCTCCGACTATGGTTATGCCAAGCGGGCGTCTGAGTTCCGACCCCACGCTTGTACTAAGCGCCAGGGGCAAAGCACCCAACAGCGCCGCCATTGTAGTCATCATTATTGGACGAAACCTAAGCAGGCACGCCTCATAGATGGCCGTCTCGGCGGTCTTGCCTTCTTTGCGCTGCCCTTCCAGAGCGAAATCCACCATCATAATGCCATTTTTCTTTACTATCCCTATAAGCAGTATTATCCCTATGATAGCTATTACGTCCAGGTCCATTTTGAACAACAAAAGAGACGCCACCGCCCCCACGCCCGCCGAGGGAAGCGTGGACAGAATTGTCACAGGATGTATGTAGCTCTCATAAAGGATGCCCAGCACAATGTATACAGTAATAAGGGCGGCCAGAATAAGCATGGGTTCGTTTGACAGCGACACCTTAAAGGCCTGTGCCGTGCCATAAAAACTCCCCTTAATGCTTGCCGGCAGGTGCATCGCCTGTGCTGTCTCTTCCACAGCCTTAACGGCGTCGCCAAGGGACTTGCCGGGCGCCAGATTAAACGATACGGTGGCGGCTGGAAACTGCCCCTGCCGGTTGATAACCAGAGGGCCGGTCGTCTCAGAGACCGTTGCTATTGAACTGAGCGGCACCTGTCCACCATTTGTGGCGCGAATATAGATGTCGTTTAACCCTGAGATACTATTTTTGTATTGGTTGTTAACCGAGATAACCACCCTGTATTGGTTAAGCTCTGTGAAAATCGTTGATATCTGCCTCTGGCCGTATGCGTCATACAGGGTATCGTCAATCATCTGCGGCGATATGCCAAAACGCGACGACATGTCGCGGTTTATAGAGAGAAACAACCTAAGCCCGTCGTTTTGCCTGTCGCTGCTTACGTCTCTTAACTCAGGGCGTGCCTCAAGCGACTTTATCATGGCCGGGGCGAGTTCGTTTAGTTCATCAGCGTTTGGGTCCTCAAGGGTATATTGAAACTGTGTGCGACTTATCCTTGAGTCCACTGTCAAATCCTGTACAGGCTGCATAAACAGGGTTATACCCTCTGCCTTGTCTAACAGCGGCTTCAGGCGGCGTATAACATCAATGGCGCTGATTTTTCTCACCGCGAGGGGTTTTAAATTTATCAGGATACGCCCACTGTTGAGCGTCGTGTTTGTGCCGTCAACACCTATGAACGAGGATAGGCTCTCAACCGCCGGGTCCCCGGTGATGATTTGCGCGAGTAACTGCTGCCGCCTCGACATCTCGGCAAAGGATATGGACTGCGGGGCATAGGAGATTCCCTGAATAACGCCGGTGTCCTGAATCGGAAAAAACCCCTTGGGAGTTATCAGATATAATACCACCGTAAGCACCAGTGTTGAGATGGCCACGAGGATTGTCAGTGTTTGGTGGCTGAAAACTACCTTGAGCGTCTTCCCATAGCCTTCAATGATTTTGTCAAAGATATTCTGTGTGGCAAGATATAATTTCCCTTGCTGGGCAGAGGAGGATTGTTTGAGGATTTTAGCGCACATCATGGGCGTAAGGGTAAGCGATACAAAGGCGGAGATAACAATCGTAACCCCCAGCGTTACGGCAAACTCCCTGAATAGCCGCCCAACTACATCACCCATGAAAAGAAGCGGGATAAGCACCGCTATCAGTGACACGGTAAGAGACAAAATGGTAAATCCAATTTGCTCAGACCCCTTCAGGGCCGCGGCAAGAGGCGCCTCGCCCTCTTCAATATACCTTGAAATATTCTCTATCATCACTATGGCGTCATCAACCACAAAGCCGGTTGAGATTGTCAGGGCCATCAGCGTAAGATTATTCAGACTAAATCCCATAAGGTACATAACCCCAAACGTACCGGCAATCGAAAGAGGCACGGCAACGCCGGGAATAACGGTGGCAGGGAGATTGCGCAGGAACAGGAATATAACAAGTACAACCAGCACTACGGCCAGAAAAAGCTCAAACTGGACATCCTTGATAGACTGCCGTATAGTGTCCGTGCGGTCAGTCAGTATGGACACATTGATGGATGGCGGCAGGGAGCTTTTGAGCTGCGGCATAAGTTTTTTAATCCGGTTGACGACCTCTATGACATTTGCCCCCGGCTGTCTCTGGATATTAACGATAACGGCCGCGGTTGTGTTCATCCACGCGGCCTGATTGATGTTCTCCGCGTCGTCAACTACATTGGCAACGTCTGTGAGATAAACCGGAGCACCGTTTTTGTAGCTCACGATGAGTTTTTTGTAATCCCTGGACACGAAAATCTGATCGTTGGCCCCTATGACGTATGCCTGTTTAGGGCCGTCAAAGCTGCCCTTGGCCTGATTGACATTAGCGGCGGTTATGGCACTTCGCAAATCTTCAAGGGTCATGCCGTAAGCGGCAAGGGCCGTGGGGTTGGCGTTTACCCTGATGGAAGGCTTCTGCCCGCCGCTTATGCTTACAAGCCCTACACCCGAAAGCTGCGATATCTTCTGTACAAACCGTGTCTCGGCAAGGTCTTCCACCTGTGGAAGGGTTAACGCCTCAGAGGTAAGGGCAAGCGTCAGCACGGGGGCGTCTGCCGGGTTTACCTTGCTGTAAATGGGTGGGTTTGGCAAATCCTTGGGCAGGAAATTAAAGGCCGCGTTTATGGCCGCCTGAACCTGCTGCTCAGCAACGTCAAGGTTTAGGTCAAGCGAGAACTGAAGTGTGATAATGGAACTGCCGCCTGAGCTGTTTGACGTCATCTGCGTAAGGCCGGGCATTTGGCCAAATTGCCGCTCCAATGGCGACGTAATTGAGGAGGTCATCACCTCAGGACTAGCGCCCGGGTAAAACGTACGAATCTGGATTGTTGGATAATCCACCTGAGGCAGCGCCGACACCGGCAACTGCTTATAGGCTATGGCCCCCGCCAACAGCACCGCTATCATGATGAGCATGGTAGCGACGGGCCTCATGATGAACAGACGTGATATGTTCATTACTTAAACTTTTGTGTCGTGTTGTCTTTGACGAGTGTTGAGTTGTCTTTACCGTTGTCCGGAGGGGATTTTTTTACCTGTACCTTTGCGCCGTCGGTCAGTCTCTCGGCACCACCGGTAATGACTTGCTCACCCGCGGCAAGCCCGGTCTCTATGGAGGTAGTGTCTTTCTGAGTTTGGCCGACTTTGACAAAACGCGCGGTGACTGTGTCGCCGGACGTAAGCACATAGACAAACGTCCCCTTTTGAGTTTGCTGAATCGCCGACGACGGGATGAGGACAACACCGCGTTTTACGTCAAGCAGCAGGCGGGCGTTCACAAATTGATTTGGGAAGAGTTCGGTGTTTTCATTCTTAAAAATGGCCTTAAAACGAACCGTGCCCGTGCTGACGTCTATCTGGTTGTCTATTGTCAGGAGCTGCCCTGTGGCAAGTTTATGGCTTCGCTGACGGTCATAGGCCTCAACCTGAATCGGCTGTCCTTTTTTCAGCTTTTCGAGGGCGCGGGGAAGATTATCCTCGGCTATGGGAAATATCACTGAAATCGGTTTGAGCTGTGTAATAACAACTATGGGATTAACATCGGTGGCGTGAATGATATTGCCCGGGTCAATCTGCCTAAGTCCTGTACGTCCGGTTACAGGGGCGGTTATCTTTGAGTAGGTTATCTGGAGTCTGGCGTTTTCTACCTGTGCCTTGTCAGCCTTTATTGCGGCCTCGTATTGTTTGACCAGAGATTCCTGTGTGTCAAGCTGCTGCTTTGAGATGGAGTCCTGTTTAAACAGTGTGCTGTACCGTTGTGCGTCAAGGCGGGCGTTATCAATCAGGGCAACATCCTTTGCCAGTTGGCCCTCGGCCTGCGCGAGCTGTATCTCAAACGGCCTGGGGTCTATAATGGCTATAACGTCTCCCTTGTTTACAACCTGCCCCTCTTCAAAGAGCACCTTATCCAACTGGCCGTCAACGCGGCTTTTTACGCTGACCGTGCTAAGGGGAACTACCGTGCCAAGTCCGTTAAGATACGTGCCCATATCTCCGGTTTTGGCCGCCACAACCTCTACGGGCAGGGCAGGTGCCGCAACTGCCGGCTTGCCGCCCGTCGGCTTGTCCGCCTCAGCCCCAAACGCATAAACGGCCAGGGCTGCCGACAACAAGACAACATACAACGGCACCACAAATGTGCGCACGGGCTTCGGCAAGGTTGACATTGTTTTTTTATCTTTAATCACAGTGTTGTAGGATAACACATATTTGCAGTTTATGTGTCAAACTTAATTTTGTCATAATTTTGTCATAATTAAGTTCAGTGTCTCAGTCTCCTTTGCTTTCATTGTCGTAGTTGCTCCATTTTTCTGCCATAATCTTCCTTATGGCCATGTGAAAATCTATGCTGAAGAGGATATATCTGGCCTGCTGGTCAACGCTTAATATGCCTTTCAGCTCATCCATTTCCGCCTGCTTGAGCGAGATAAGGTCTTTACGGCTTTGCGTTATCTTGTCAATGATGGCCCTTTTTGCCGCATCGTCCTTGTTTTCAGCGACGGCCTTTTTCAGACTTTTGATGTCGTCCCGCATGGAGCGCATTGACTCATGTATCTTACTATCGTACTTATCTATGACTGACAGTACCTTATCTGCAGTGTCTTTGTTTAAGGCGAGTGCCTCCACGATTTTTTTCTTTTTTAACGCCTTTATCTTCTGGCGAAACTCTGACATCTCCTTGCTTTTTACGCCGTCCTTTGCGCCGGAGTCGGCTTGTATCAGGGCAAAACAGCCCAGTACCGCCAACACTGCCACAACCAACACTGCTGTCACTGATTTTCTCATAGCACATCCTCCCGCTGCGATTTATAGCGCCACTGCCACATCATCCCCGCCGTCATAGCCGACAGAGAAATCGTCGCCGTACTCCTCTTCCAAAGAGTTCATAATATCATCTGAAACTGAGACGTCAACCATTATGTTTTTTGCCGTTTTATTGCCATATTGTACCTGCCCGGAGTGGAAACCGCCGAAATTAACCGCAATCAAATAAATGACAAGACACAGCGACGCCGCGGCAGTAACCGGAATTGGCCTGAACAGATACTTCCATAGATTAAATCTATTGGGCGCGGTCGCCTTCGCCGTGTTAGGCACGGTTACCTTCGCCGAATTGATAACGACATTGGTAAGGGTATTAAAATATCTGTCATCCGGCTCCGGTGTCTCGATTTTTAATAGTGTCGCGGCCACAGAAAACTCCCACACACACTCATCACAGCCCGCAAGGTGCGCCTCAACCAGCGCCACCTTCTCCTCAGCAAGTGTGCCGTGAAGATACCCGTGAAGCAGGTCTGTTATCTCATCGTGTGTGGATTTCATAAGTCTTTCCCTGTCTTAGTGGCCGCCATAGCGGTTTTTAGTTTTTTAATAGCGCTGTGATAGTGGGATTTTACCGCCCCTTCGGAACAGCCCATGACAGTGGCCGTCTCAGCCAGGCTTAAACCCTCGTAAACCCTTAGTATAACGCTAAGGCGCTGCCTTGGGGGCAAGGCGGTAAGCAGGACTTTTAAACTTTGCGCCTGCTCCTTCTTCATCAGACAAGAGACAACGCCCTCGTCCTCGCATTTCATGGTCTCACATAACTCAACGGTCTTGTAAGCGTTACCACGCATATGGTTAAGGGCGGCGTTCACTGTAATCCTGTAAAGCCAGGTCTTAAAGGAGGACTTTTTCTTAAAATCCCTGAGCTTCGCCACCGCGCTAATGAGCGCCTTTTGCGTTATATCCTTGGCCTCTTCCATGTCGCCAGCCATCCGGTACGCCACAAGGTAAACCTCCCTTCGATATTTTATGACAAGCTCCTCCAGAGCCGTTTCATCGCCGCCATCAAGGAAAGAGTCAATTAACCTGTTATCCTCTACCCTGCTGTCCTCATCCATCTGAGCTATATTGTACCAACATTCTGAACATTTAGACACAACAAGTTGTAAAAAGGTTCAGTGAGGTGAGGTGGTGAAGAACAGGCGTTATAAAACTTTGCGAACTACAAAAGGAAATAATTCTTGATAAATAATCTTTAATGTGTTATTATGAAACACATCATGCTTTCAGCATGATTACATAAAACATATTGCAAGGAGGAAGCGAATGGCTAACGAAGAATGTTACATCAAGAATCCCAAGACCGGCTTGTTTGAGGGAAGCAAGCCGGGGTGTACCAACAAAACGGCAAAAGCAGGCGGTGATCCAAAACAAGATGTGGTGGCAAAAAATGGCAAAAGACCTACTGTAAATCACGGAGCAGAGTTCGCTATCCCCGGTAATTTTCATGGTGATCTCGCAAAACGCGAAATAGAAATGTTTAAATCATCAAGAGAGAAACTCGCGGAGGGCGGCCGTATATTCCCTGACAAAGATGTAGCAACATATGAGGGTGATGGTTATTGGACAGGCCAGGCATCGAAGTATGAAGCAGGTAAAGATGAACTAACTGCTAAACAAGAGCCTTATGGAAAAGACCACAGCGCAGTTGCTATAAATAGAATTTTTTCATATAAAACATCACCCACTGTGAGAAATGAATTTGTTGTCGTAGGAGATATGGGAAAGGATGATGGTAAAATAGAAATACGAAGAGTAAATAATACAGGTATGTACGCCTCATATATAGACGAAAACGGTGTAAGGCAACAATATCCGCATCCTACTAATATAATAGATTTTCATCCAGATTCTCTTGACAAGTTTTGCGGTAAATCTAACTGCGGAAGGGAACCAATAATGATGAAAACCTGCGAAACGATGGCCGAATGCAGAAAAGTACAAGCGGAGATGAAAGACAAGATAAAAAAGTGGAGGGACGAGAATGTGAAGAAAAAATAGAGAGCAATAGTCTATCATTTTAAATGAGACCGTTAGCCTCATTTTTATGCGGCTAACGGTCTTTATACACCACTGATTATGTGTTATGATACAATAATGGATGAGGATATTACTTTATGGGCAAGACTGTTAACATACCTTATACATGTGTAATTATTGCTATCTGTGTATTTTTACGCATCTCGGGTACAAATCAATGTTGCGGAGACAACAACACACCTATGAAATATCTGCATCAAGAATACAAATCTCCGTTAGGAGATATTATCGTTAAGCATTTCAGCGATGATAAAAAATGGATTACAGACTCAGAGGTATGGTTATATTCTGCAAATGACCCCTCTAAGAAGACTTTTCTTTACTCTTATGAAACTTATGCAAGAATTCTATTTTCACATGACGAGAAGTGGCTTGTACTAAATAATAGGTATGGAAGTGACGGCAGTAGTGCAATTTTATTTAAAAAAGTTAAGGATTTAGAATATGAACCAGTAGCACTGCTGGATACTTTGGCTTGGGACTTATTTAGGAAAACGCATAGACAATACAAAATTCCCATTTTTGACCATAGTTACACCTATGCCGTTTTGTGGTCAAGCGATTCGAAATCCATATTGGTTAAAACTCATGGCCACGACGACCTGTCCCCAAAGGCTCTTGAGCCGTGGTTTTGCGTATACGATGTAACAACAAAAAAAATGACCCTCGACTTCAGCGTTTTTAATCGCGACACGTACCACCCTGACGGAGAGGCTAAGGGCAGAGAACTGTACCTGTACTAACACCTCTCCCCTTTTCCCCCTTCAATATTTTTACCATCTGAGGTCTTGACACCGTTAAGCAAATCCTTTACACTAAGAGTACGAGCCTGTTGTTGAGCCCGGGGCGCACTGCCTGAAGAGGTATCTCCCGGGTAGTGTCCAACAGGCTTTTCTATTTCTTTCAGACTGTGGTCGTAATATTTCTTTCCATTCGCAGTTTCTCGCACTGTTAATTTTGCCCTATAAAGTTTGCCCTCTAATTCCAATGGAGCATAAAATCTATGGATATTTTTAATATCTGGATTATTGTCTCTATCTGGCCGAGTTTCAACCAAAACAGCGTTTTCTAACAACTCCGGTATTGCCCTAATTGCTTCAATTTGGTCAATGTGAGCTAACCTGTCTTTGCTTGTTGATTCCTTAATACCCTTCCCAGTAATATCTATCTTCCATCCAGTATCTTTATTGATGACTGGAGACTTATCTCGTAGATTTTCCAAAGCCCACGTTCTTGCGTCTTCTTTTGCTTTCCACACTTCGTTACCAAACATCCTATCATCAAGCCTTGTTACTTTAACGTCCGGTTTTGACATATATGAGGTATCGGACATTAAATTGGAATTCTTAACCTCAGTCTTCCCCCCAAAGGCTCTTGAGCCGTGGTTTTGCGTATATGATGTAACAACAAGAAAAATGACCCTCGACTTCAGCGTTTTTAACCGCGACACATATCACCCTGACGGCGAGGCTAGGGGCAGAGAACTGTACCTGTACTAACGCCTACCCCTTTCTCTTTTAATATCCTGCAAGACAAATTTGTTCTAACGAAAAAAACAAGTTTTCATGGGAAGTTGCAATGATTTTCAGACTGTTCTTTTCTTTGTCTGTCATTCCAGCTTCATTCTGTCATTACGGCTTGTCCGGAATCTATCCCTAATACCTAAGAATAGGCAAAATCATCATGAAACAACCATTTAAGGGACGATTCCGGACAAGCCGGAATGACAAAAAAGGGACAAAGGTGACAACAAACTAAGCAACTACCGCTTACTTATGATGGAGAACAAATTTGCCCTGTAATATCCTGTACAACACCGCCCAAAATCAGCTATAATTAGTCGCGGTGAAACAGTATGTTCTTGTCAATCAGAAATAAGATACTAGTAGCCCATTTTGGGATGGTTTTACTTGTCGGACTGGCAATCGGGGGAAGCTGGTACTATTCAATCACCGCCTATGCCACCGCTGGCGTGTTGATTATCGTTTTGGCCATCAGCGGGGGTATCTTTACACTTACCACGATGAACATAACCAACCCGCTTAAGAAATTTGTCTCATTTACTGATATGATAGCCAAAGGGAATTATTCTCAAATCACCGCCATTAAGTCTAAAGACGAGGTCGGCGTCCTCGCTGATTCGTTTAATAATTTGCTCATGGAGCTGAAAAAGACCAGGGATGACCTGACTAAGGCAAAGGACTATACCGACAACATCATCGGGACAATCGCAAGCGCCGTGATTGTTCTGACCGAAGACGGCGAAATAGTAAAGGTTAATAAGTCTGTTCATAAGATATTGGGCAGGACAGAGGAAGAGCTGCTGAACAAACGCATAGACGAGATATTTGAAAGCGACACTATTGCCGAAATATTGTATAATGAGATAGTGAAGAATGGTTATGTAAAGGATGTGGAGGTAGTGCTGCTGGCAAAATATGGGGTAAAAGTCCCCGTCATTTTCTCCGCGTCGGTTATTTACGGTGGCGATGGCACGACAATAGACGAGATAGTATGCTCGGCACAGAATATAACGCAGCTTAAGAGAATGCAAAGGGTCCGCGACATGCACCTGCAGGAATTAGAGACGGCCAATAAATACCTTAAGGAAAGCCGCGCCCAACTAGTCCAGGCGGAAAAGCTGGCCTCCCTTGGGCAGATGCTGGCCGGTGTTGCCCATGAGATAAACACGCCCGTGGGCATTGGTATAACTCTCTCTTCGACTATTGTCAGTGATACCGAAAACTTAAAGGCCGCCTTTGATGAGGGCTCACTGCGCAAGGAGCGGCTTGGGGAATATATTGACGATGTCTCACAGGGCAGTTCCCTCATATTAAAAAGCCTTATGCGTACAGCCGAGCTGATTAAAAGCTTCAAGATGGTGTCTGCCGACCAGATTACACAGGAGAGGCGAGTGTTCAGATTAAAGGAATACATAGAGGAAATACTGCTTAGTCTTCAGCCAAATATGAAGAGACGCCAGCATAATATAAAAATCATCTGCGATGAGGATATAGAGGTTGACAGCTACCCCGGGGCGATAGCGCAAATCGTAACAAACCTGCTGATGAATTCCCTCGCGCACGCATATGGCCCTGGCGCCAAAGGCGCAATGGCGATTGAGCTAAGCGTCAACAAAGACGACGTAACTATCAGGTTCAGCGACGACGGTAAGGGTATGCCTCATGAATACGTCAGGAGGATATACGACCCTTTTTTTACAACAAAACGGGGGGCGGGAGGCACAGGGCTGGGACTGCACATTGTGCATAACATAGTGACACAGACACTCGGTGGAAGTATCGAATGTGATAGCGAGTTGGGCAAGGGAACGACATTTACTATTGTTTTTCCCATCATGAAAAAGGAGGCCGCGGCGTGATTGAGCATAACGATAACACTGAAATGTTCTTTTACCGGTACGGCAGCAAAGACACAGCGCCCACGCCCACCGGAAAGTGGAAGATAATGATAGTTGACGATGAGCAGGAGATACACGATATGACACTCCTGGCGTTGAAACACTTTGTCTATGACGGCAGGTCCCTTGAGTTTATCAGCGCCTACTCAGCAACCGAGGCAAACCGGCTCATTGAGGAACACCCCGACACCGCTGTAATTCTTTTAGATGTCGTTATGGAAGAGGACAACTCAGGGCTGCTTGTCACAAAACATATCAGAGAAGAGCTGAAAAACAACCTCGTACGGATTATTCTAAGGACAGGGCAGCCCGGCCAGGCACCGAAACACGACGTCATCGTCCAGTACGACATCAACGATTACAGGGAAAAGACCGA
This sequence comes from Nitrospirota bacterium, assembly GCA_015233045.1. GTDB lineage: Bacteria > Nitrospirota > Thermodesulfovibrionia > Thermodesulfovibrionales > Magnetobacteriaceae > Magnetominusculus. The sequence goes on from JADFYL010000042.1 coordinate 17,408, forward strand.
ATTGACCAGCGAAAAATTTGATATCGCAATGCTCCTGGCCCTAAGGACATATCGGGCTATTATAAACCTTGAAAACGGCAAAAGGGGACTTGAGCGGATAATCGCGGCAAACACAAAGACAAACTCGCAGTTAACCACCTTACTTGCCTCAATCAAGGATATGATAAGCATTAAAGATGTCAGCGGGAGATTCGTCTTAATAAATAACGCGTTTAAAGAATTCATCGGCCTTGACGAGCAGGAAATCATAGGCAGGACGTATGATAATTTCTTTCCCCGCCCATTTGCGGCAAAAGAACGGGAGAGTGACCGTGAGGTATTAGAGACCTTAAAGTCAGTTCAAATTGAGCACAAGATAAGTGGGCGTGAAGGGGACACTTATCTTGAGACAATCAAAAACCCGATATTCACTGACTCCGGCGAGGTCTTTGGGCTGGTTTCAGTATCAAGGGATATAACCGAACGAAAGACCCTTGAGCTTGAGCTGCGCCAGAGCAGAGACGAATACCGTATCGGATTCCGCGCAATAGTGGAAAACAGCCAGGACATAATAACCCGTATTGACAGTGATTATATATGCCGCTATATGAACCCAAGCTGCGGTCTCTATTTGATGCTCAAACCCGAAGATTTTATCGGCAGGCATATCAATAAGTTTTCTGAACTGGGGTTTGACAAGGACTTTGTCCAAAACATGATACACCTGACGCAAACGACTGTGCAGTCACGGGAAAGACAAGAAAAAGAGATGCAGATTAACGACATCCAGTGGTTTCATGCCGTATCAGTTCCAGAGCTGGACGATTCAAACACTGTAGTCTCCGTAATAATTATAGCCCATAACATAACCGACCGTAAGAAAATTGAAAAGACATTGAGTAAGGAACTGCAGTTATTAACAAAGGCCATAGAAACAACACAGGTAGGATTTACGATTACAGACGCGGACGGCATAATAGTTTATACAAACGAGGCCGAGGCCGCTATACATGGCTACGCGGTCAATGAACTCATCGGAAGCAACATCAGGATGTTGGCCCCGAAGGAATTAAGCAAACCATTGACAGAGGAGGAGCTGATAGCGTTTCGGGTGAATACTGACAAAAGCACAAAGAGATGGAAGCGTGAAAGTTTAAACGCGCGAAAAGATGGCAGCACATTTCCCGTGCAATTGACATCGGACGTTGTAATGGACGACGACGGTTCAGTGGCCGCCATCGCCACAAGCTGCGAGGACATCACAGAAAGAAAACAGATGGAGGAAAAGATAAAACAGCACAGTGAGCATCTTGAGGAGGAGGTGCGGGCGCGTACCTCAGAATTATCAAGGACATTAACAGAGTTACAGCAAAGTCAGGAGCAGTTGGTTCAATCGGCAAAGATGGCCTCTTTGGGGGTATTAACGGCCGGCGTGGCACATGAAATTAATAATCCGCTTGCCTTTGTCTCCGGCAACATAGGAAACCTTGAGAAGTTTGTCCAAAGGCTATTTGGCCTGCTTGAAAGATACGATAAGATTGAATCATCCGCCGGGGACAAATCAGAGATTGAGAAATATAAACAGGAGATAAATTATAGTTATTTAGTGTCGCGGATTTCACCCCTCATCGTGAAAACTAAAGAGGGCACAGACCGTATCAAGAAAATCGTCCATGACCTCAAGAACTTCGCAAGGCTCGACATCGCGGATATAACCGGCATGAACATCAATGAATCACTGGACACGACGCTTGAGCTGCTCTATCATGAGTATAAAAACAGGATTGTTATAGTAAGGGAATACGGGGAGATTCCAATGCTGCAGTGTTACGCGGCAAAAGTCAATCAGGTGTTTATGAACCTGTTGATAAACGCGTGTCAGGCGATAGAGGGCGAAGGTGAGGTCAAGGTCGCAACGACCGCCGATACTGAAAAGATAGAGATTGCGATAACCGACAACGGCAAGGGAATCCCCCCAGAGATACAGACCAAGATTTTTGACCCATTTTTCACAACAAAGCCGGTAGGAGTGGGCACAGGGCTAGGGCTTTCGATAAGTTACAAGATAATAAAGGAACACCAGGGCGACATACTGGTTGACAGCACAGTGGGCAAGGGCACCACATTCACAGTAAGACTCCCGCTGTCTCAGTCAAATAAATAGAACTACTCTTATTTCTTGATTTTTACCTTGGCGATATCCACAAGCGGATCGAAGTATCTGGTGATTTGTTTGCCAACGGCCTTGAGCATAGTCTTGGCCACAGTCTTAGCCGCGCGCCTTCTCGGATGGTCAGCGATGGCGTCAATAACCATTAACTCATCAACGAGGTCATCCTTGCAGATACGCTTGCTGCCTTCCAGAAAACTCACCGAAGGACACAGGCTCACCCATCCTATGAGCAGCGTGATGAACAGGGAATCCACCTCCGCGTCCTCTCCGTAGGCGGTGTGCATACTCTTTTCGAATATA
>JADFYL010000043.1 GCA_015233045.1 Nitrospirota bacterium
GCCGAAAGGCTGCTCTTTGACGTGATGGGGATGACCAAGAATATTGAAGAGGGCGCGTGCGAGTTTGAGCATATGGTTACGCCTGCCCTTGTGGATAGCATCTGCACGATGTTAGGACATCCTAAGGAAAGTCCACAGGGGCTGCCGATTCCTCCGGGGGAGTGTTGCGACAGTGCCGCCACAACGATAGAAAGCTCTGTCATCCACCTGACCGAAATGGAGATAGGACAGGCCGCGCGTGTGGCGTATGTCAACTGCAGGAAGGACCATGAGCTTCACAGATTAAACGGTCTCCAGATAAGGCCTGGCGTAAACATAAAACTCCACCAGACATATCCATCGTTTGTCATAGAATGCGAGGGGTCAAACATCGCCCTTGATGAGGAGATTGCCCATAACATCTGTGTATGGCGGGAAAAGAAATATATGCCAAAAACTAACAGGACAGACGCGGCAAAAAAACACACCCTCTTCGGAAGAGGGATGGGGATATTTAAAAAGCACAGAAAGGGTGAGTGACGAACTCATGGCCGGAGTGCCGAAGCCGCCACGAGGGGACAATCCCCCGTATCCACTAAAGGCGGGAACGCCAAAAACTAGACAGATACCTACTTCTTTCATCGTATTTTGTATTACTCGAAGTTCAGCAGCTCCTCCATCGTTATCAGGACAGACGCGGCAAGGGCCTCAAGGCTATAGCCGCCTTCAAGGGTAAATACTACAGGAATCCCCCTCTTGGCGCTCAATATGCCGCCAACGATGTCCTTGATACCGGCGTTAGTGACATTCAGGCCCGCAAGTGGGTCCTTACGATGAATGTCATATCCGGCTGAGACAAGGATTATATCTGGTGAGAATTTAGCAACCTGCTCGTGGAGTTTTACGTGATACGCCTCGTGCATTTCAGTATCGCCTGAGCCGGCGCGCAGCGGGACATTATAATTAAACCCCATGCCCTTGCCTACTCCGACCTCCGCTGCCCCGCCTGTACCGGGATAGTGGGGATACTGGTGCGAGCTGAAATAAAACACCGTGTCATCGCTATAAAACATGTGCTGAGTGCCGTTTCCATGGTGGACGTCAAAATCTACAATAAACACCTTCTTATAGCCAACTTTTTGGGCAAATCGCGCCCCTATAGCAACGTTATTGAAAATGCAAAACCCCATCCCCCTATCTTCCTCGGCGTGGTGCCCGGGCGGCCTGACGGCACAAAATGCTCGCTCAAGTTCGCCATCCTTACACTTCCTTATGGCCGTAATAATCGCCCCAGCCGCATAGACCGCCGCCTCGTACGTGTTTTCAGACATAAAGGTATCAGGGTCAAGATAACCCCTCTTCATACGCTGTACCTGCTGAATATACTCATCAGCATGTACCGTCCTGATTGCCTCGTGCGAGGCCTGCTCAGGCTCTATCTTAATAAGAGACGGCCACATCTTCGATACCTGCAAATCCGCCGTTATCGCCCTTAACCGGTCGCTGCACTCAGGATGAGACTCGGGCATCTCGTGCTTTAGAAACACATCGCTGTATAGAAAACCTGTTTTTTTAGCCATACACCCCTCCAGAGGATTTCTTAATGCTTCACTTTAATAAAACATCTCAAGCGAAGAGAAGAAATATGAAATCTCAAAGGCCGCCGATTCAGGAGAATCAGAGCCGTGAACGATATTATGCTCAATGTCTGAGGCAAAGTCCGCCCTGATTGTCCCCGGCGCGGCGTCCTTAAAGTTCGTCGCCCCCATGAGTTCTCTCACTTTTTCTATGGCCTTGTTGCCGGTTATGACCATCGCCACAATCGGCCCTTCGGACATAAAGGTCGTCAGGCTGTCAAAAAACGGCCTTGTCTTATGAACCGCGTAAAATCCCTCGGCCTCTTTTTTCGTCAGATGCAGCATCTTGAGGGCGGCGACTGTCAGCCCCTGCCTCTCGAATCTGCTGATGACCTCGCCTATAAGATTCTTTTTCACTCCGTCTGGTTTCACTATTGAGAAAGTCCTTTCCATGTGTTTTAGCTCCTATAAAATATTTAGTGTCTTGACAAGGCCGGAAACCGCGTCGGCTGATTTAATAAACGCCTCGCGTTCCTTATTGTTTAGTTTCAGTTCAATGATTTTCTCGGCCCCGCCCGCCCCCAAAATAGCCTGGACGCCGGCATAAAGCCCTTCTATCCCATACTGGCCAGTTAGATAACACGAAGCGGGAAGCGGCCTTTTTTCGTCAAACAGTATGGCCTTGACCATCTGAAACGTGGCCGCGGCCGGGGCATAGTATGCGCTTCCGGTCCTCAGGAGGGAGACAATCTCCGCCCCGCCCCCTCTGGTGCGCTCTACAAGGGCCTCGATTTTGTCCTCCGGTATGAGTTCGGTAATCGGCACGCCGTTAACGGTCGTGAATCGCGGCATTGGGACCATCTGGTCGCCATGCCCGCCCAGTATAACTGAATTGACCGAACCGGAGGAGACATTCAGCTCCCACCCGACAAACGTACTAAAGCGTGCCGCGTCAAGCACACCGCCCATTCCCATCACCCTGTGATGAGGAAAACCCGTCGTCTTATATAAAAGGTGCGCCATCACGTCCATAGGATTGGTAACGGCTATGATAACCGCGTCGGGGCTGCCACCGGCAATCCCTCGTCCGACGGCGCTGACAATCTCCGCATTCGTCTTGAGTAAATCGTCTCTGGACATGCCGGGCTTTCTGGCAATCCCCGCGGTTACGACAATCACGTCTGACCCTGCAGTGTCGGCGTAGTTGTTTGTGCCTTCAACTGAAGCGGATGAATTCCATATCGAACATGCCTGAGAGAGGTCAAGTGCCTTGCCCTGGGGCATACCCTCAACAACGTCAAACAGTACAACGTCTGAAATCCCCGCAAGCGCGAGCAGTTGTGCCGTTGACGCCCCGACATGGCCTGCGCCAATTATGCTTACCTTTTTCCTTTTCATTTGGCTCCTCTTAATTTTTTATCATGCCTGTAAAACGTTTCTGTCCTCAACCGGCATTATTATAATCAAACTGGCGGCAATAAGCAAAGCCCGATTAATTAATGTTTACATTTCTATTGATTAAAACAGGCACAATCGTCTATAATCAACGCCACTATTAAGGAGGTATAGCTCATGAAAAAATTTATATGTACTGTGTGTGGTTATACACACGAAGGGACGGCGGCGCCTGATAAGTGTCCGCAATGTGGGGCCCCTGCTGAGAAATTCATCGAAAAGGGCGACGGAGCCCTACAGTGGGCAGACGAGCACAGGATAGGGGTAGCCAAGGGCGTGGACAATGAGATTTTGGAAGGGTTAAGGGCCAACTTTATGGGAGAGTGTACCGAAGTAGGCATGTACCTTGCCATGAGCCGACAGGCCGACAGGGAGGGATTTCCTGAGGTTGCCGAGGCATACAAAAGGATAGCCATTGAAGAGGCCGAACACGCGTCTAAATTTGCGGAACTCCTCGGCGAGGTGCTCACGGCAAGCACCAAAGACAATCTGAAGGCGCGTGTTGACGCGGAAAACGGCGCGTGTAAAGGTAAAAAAGACCTTGCCACAAAGGCCAAACAGCTCAATCTCGACGCCATCCATGACACAGTCCACGAAATGTGTAAAGACGAAGCGCGCCATGGACAGGTTTTTGAGGGATTGCTAAAGAGGTATTTTTAATACAAATCTGTACGGCAGCAATAATTAGAAACGTCGCGGGGTGAAGTGGGTATGGATGAAGTGGGTACGAGGCAAGTGGATATAGGGCGAGTTGTGGCAATTTTTTTGGCTGAGTATATATCTTCATGATTTTAGACGATATAGTCCTGTTTTTGCGGAAGGTTCCACCCTTTCAGTTTCTTAGCGACGGGGCGCTCACCAGCGCGATTAGGGGCATAGCGTCGGAGTTCTACCCTAAGGGCGCGGTAATCACCAAGAAAGACGGCCCCGGCGAGGCCTATCTGTTCGTCATAAGAAAAGGCGGGGCAAAACGCTCTCTGGATTACGAAGGACAGGAGGTGTTGGTTGACTACAAGGGTGAGGGTGATGTCATCGGTTACCATTCTCTTTTTGGTGAAGATGTGCCCTGGACTGATGTTAAGGCCGTAGATGACACCATATGCTATCTGCTGAGAAAGGACCAGATAAAGAAACTCATTGACACTGACGGCGAGGCAAAAAACCTGTTCTCTAAGTCTTTTTTGCATCCCGTTACCAACGATGCCGTGATGGAACTCCAATACAAGCATTTCACTTACAGCTGCGGCGATAAAATCCTCTTTAACACCCGAGTGGGGGCGGTGGCAAAGAGAAATCTCTCAACCGCCCCGCACGGCATATCCATAAGAGAGGCAGCCCGCATTATGACAGAACGCCATACCGGCTCACTAATCTTTCTCGACGCCGGTGGTGCCCCTGTTGGAATCGTCACCGACAGCGACATGCGCGATAAGGTAGTCGCACAGGGCAAGGATGTAAACGAACCGGTTAACACAGTTATGAGCCATTCCCTCAAGAGCGTGGACGCCGATGAGTACTGCTATGAGGCAGTGTTGAGCATGGTGAAAAATAACGTCCACCATCTCATCGTGATGAAAGAACGGCATCTATGGGGCATACTTACAAACCATGATTTAATGCTTTTGCAGGGCACCTCACCGCTTGCCATCGTAAAGGACATAGAGGCGCAGTCGTCTGTCAACGGGCTTATCCCCGTCTCAGGCAAGATAAACGGCGTCTATAATATGCTGCTTAGTGACGGGGCAAAAGCCGGCAATGTCCTTAGAATCATCACCGAGATAAACGACAGGCTCGTAAGGAAGGTAATAACGCTCATTGAAAAGGAGCTTGGCCCTCCTCCGGTTGCCTATGTGTGGATTGGGTTTGGCAGTGAGGGCAGGAAAGAACAGACATTTAAGACAGACCAGGACAACGCAATTATCTACAGCGACCCGGTAAACGAGGCGGACGCGCGTGAGGCTCAGGACTATTTTGCCAGATTTTCGGCATTAGTGCGCGACGCCCTGTTTAAGGTCGGCTTCCCGCCCTGCCCTGCCAACTACATGGCTTCTAATCCCATGTGGCGGCAACCGCTAAAATCTTGGAAAAAGTACGCCGCTAACTGGACTGCCACCCCCACGCCGGAGGCCGTCCTCAATGCCGTAACCCTTTTCGACTTCAGGGCAATCTGTGGTGAAGATGGCCTCGCAGACGCCTTCAGAGTACACCTTCAGTCCCACATAGCGGACAACAGACTGCTGATTGGCAAGGCGGCAAGCCTGGCCATAAAAAATGCCCCGCCCATCGGCTTTCTCAAGACCTTTGTCGTTGAAAAAAGCGGCGAACACAAGGACATGCTCAATCTGAAGGTCAAGGGAGTGTCTCCAATAGTTGACCTTGTCAGACTGTTTGCCCTTGAAAAAGGAGTAGGGACAACCCCCACGCTTAAACGCATAGCGGCACTTGCGGATACGCACAGCATAGTAAAAAAATATGCCGAAGAGCTTATCCACGCCTTTGAGTTTATAATGCTCCTGAGAATCCAGCACCAGTACGAAAAGATAAGAAACGCCCTGCCACCGGACAACTTTATCAGACCGGACAGACTGACAAATCTTCAGAAAAGAACTGTAAAGGAGGCATTTCAGATAATATCAAAGATTCAGGGCATGGTCATAGAGCGGTACAGGGAGATGATATGGTAACGTACATAGACAGGCTCTTCAACAACCGCAAGCCGCGCCGTAGCGCCACAATTGAATCGCTTGACGCTGTATCGCTTGACCTGGAACTTACCGGCCTTGACGAAAGACGAGACGCTATTGTCTCCATAGGGGCGGTGAAAATGTCAGGCGGCAGGATTCTCCTCACAGACACCTTTTACAGGCTGGTCAATCCTAAAATCCCCCTTTGCGGCCCAAGCATTACTATCCACGGCATCACGCCGTCAGATGTTCAAGCATCAAAGGGCATAGAGGAGGTGCTGCAGGAGTTAATAGACTTCTGTGGGGATGGCGTTATCATCGGGCACTGCGTGGATATTGATTTGGCCTTTTTGGGCAGGGAAACCAAAAGACTCACCGGACGGCCATTCAGAAACAAATCCATAGACACGTTGGCCGTCTATAAATGGCTTTCAGACAGACATTACCACTCAGACAGCATTTCTTTGGGAACAAACCCTTCACTTTATGAAATCGCTAAACATTTTGCCATACCCGCGTCAGTCAGCCATAACGCCATAATGGATGCCTACATAACGGCCCAGCTTTTTCAGCGCTTTATTGCCGCCCTTGCCTGCTGCGGCGTAGAGCGAATTGGCGACTTACTGAGGATTGGCAATCAAGGAGGTGCCATAAAATCAGGAGAATTCAGTAATTTCTAATTAGTATTACAGGCTAGTCCTGTATGAAGTAAAAATATAAAAGGAGGATTATACATGTCAACAAACAAAGCAGTCTTTAACTTTAAGGACGACAAAGATTTCCTAAAGCTCTCAGGACAGAAATCCGCCGTGTCCATAGTTCTAACCATCCTTGAACTACTCTTCTACTTCGGATTTATCGGCCTGATAGCCTTTAACAAGCCCTTTCTGTCATCCATGCTCACAGAGCGTGTTCCCATAGGGATTCCCATAGCCGTGGGCGTCATAGTGATGTCGTGCGTATTGACCGGTATTTACGTATACTGGGCAAATAACACCTACGACACTCTGGTAAAGAAAGTAAGAGATAAGGTGGAGGGATAAGCAATGGCTCAGTCAATCATAGGACAGGTACATCCTGTTTCCATAGCGTTTTTCTTTTTATTTGTGCTGTCTACGCTGTGTATCACATATTGGGCGGCGAAGCGCACGAGGACAACGAAGGAGTTTTATGCGGCGGGAAGGAGCATTACCGGGTTTCAGAACGGCCTGGCACTGGCGGGGGACTATATGAGCGCCGCCTCGTTTTTGGGAATCGCCGGACTGGTTTCGACAAAGGGTTACGACGGCCTCATCTATTCAGTTGGCTGGCTTGTTGGCTGGCCGATAGTAATGTTTCTGATAGCCGAACCCCTTCGCAACCTTGGCAAGTATACCTTTGCCGACGTAGTTGCCTTCCGGCTCAAGCGTATGCCTATCAGGACATCGGCTGCCGCGGGGTCACTTATTACGGTGCTATTTTATCTGATTGCCCAGATGGTTGGGGCAGGTACGCTGATAAAACTGATGTTTGGGCTTCCATATGAGTGGGCCATACTCATAGTGGGATGCCTGATGATAGCCTATGTCCTTTTTGGTGGTATGCTGGCCACCACATGGGTTCAAATAATAAAGGCGGTACTGTTGCTTGGAGGCGCCACGATACTGGTAATACTTACGCTGTCTAAGTTTGGGTTTAATTATGGGGAGCTTTTTGGCAGCGCGTCCAAAATGTACGGACCTGAGTTTCTGCAGCCCGGCGGACTTATTACAAGCCCCGTAGACGCGTTTTCTCTGGGACTTGCGCTGATGTTTGGCACCGCTGGCCTTCCTCACATACTCATGAGGTTTTATACCGTTCCTGACGCTAAGCAGGCAAGAAAATCGGTCTTCTACGCCACCGGCTTCATTGGGTATTTTTATATCCTAACGGTGACGATAGGCTTTGGCGCCGCGGTGCTGGTTGGTAAAAAGGTTATAATGGCCATAGACAAGGGCGGCAACATGGCGGCCCCTCTGCTGGCTGAAGCACTTGGCGGGCATGTGTTTCTCGGATTTTTGGCCGCTGTGGCGTTTGCCACGATACTTGCCGTAGTGGCGGGCTTAACACTGGCCGGGGCATCGGCGTTGTCTCACGACCTCTATGTTGGCGTGTTGAAACGGGGCCAGGCCAACGAAAAGGACGAGGTGAGAGTTGCCAAAATGGCCACCATCGGGCTTGGCGTATCCGCCATGCTCCTGGGCATACTGTTTAAGGGACAAAATGTGGCCTTCATGGTAGGGCTTGCCTTTGCTGTGGCAGCCAGCGCCAATTTCCCCGCCCTTGTCATGTCTATAATGTGGAAGAAATTCTCTACTAAAGGCGCTGTTGCCAGCATATGGACGGGTCTTATTCTGGCAGTCGGGCTGATTATCATAAGCCCGACGGTGTGGGTTGATGTATTCCACGCAAAGGAAAAGGCCACCATAGAAAAGCAGATAAGCGAAGCCGAGACACAGTCAAAGGCTAAGGTAGAGGAGCTTGAAAAGGCCGCCGCCGACCCTAAGGCGGTATCTGATGAGAAGGCCGCCTTTGGCGCAAAGAAAAAAGAGTTGAGCGCTCAAATGCCACAGGCCATATTTCCTCTTAAAAACCCCGGCCTCATATCCATGGGTGCCGCCTTCTTAATAGGCATTCTGGTGTCGCTGATGAGCAGTGAGCCTGAGGCGCAGGAGAAATTCGAAAAGGAAAAACTTCGGGCCTATATTGGCATTGGCGCGGAGTAAAGGATTAAAAACGAAGGGGGGTAACCCCCCTTCACCCCTTAATCTCGCCCACGTTTTATCTACTTAATTTGGGCTGCCGCCCGTTGGCGGCTTCGGCACTCCGGCTAAAGGCTATATGATCCGATCATGATTATGTTACAATGCTTTCATAAGAAGGTAGTTTTTTTAGTCAGGAGGCAGGAAGAGGCGTGGGTGCTGAAATCCCTTGGCATGAGGTAAAATGGGCGGCAGGCATCATGGGCATGGTGTTTGTTCTCATCTCTTTGTGGATAATGATACTTAGGCGGCAGGTGGCCGGACGCACGGCTGAACTTCTGAAAGAGAAAATAGCGCTGGAAAGATCAGAAAGATTATTTTCATCATATATGGATGGTATCAACGCCTATGTTTATATTAAAGACAAGGATAGCAATTATACCTTTATCAATAAAATGACCGAAGAACTGTTTAATGTAACCAGAGCAGAATTAGGAAACCGGACATATACGGACTACGATTTCTTTGATACTCAGATGGCGCAACAGCTTCGTGTAAATGACAGGCATATAATGAATACCGGTGAAAAAATGGAATTTGAGGAAGTGGGATATCCAAAGGGGTTACATGAAACGGACTGCAAATATTATCTGGCATTAAAGTTTCCCCTGAAGGATGAGAGAGATAATATCGCTGGTGTGTGCGGCTTCTCTTATGATATTACAAGACAAAAGGCAATGGAAGAGGAACTGAAAAACAGTAAGTCAGAATTGGATTTAGCGCAATCAATCGCCCACATTGGCAGTTGGCGCGTGGTTTTTTCAGACGATGGGGACAAGTGGAGCGGGTCAGATGAACTGTACAATATCTATGGACATCCACGCAATATGAAACTCACAATGCAGACGGGCATTGACAGTATGCACCCAAAAGACAAGGCGTCTGTCATGAAATCGTGGTCTGCTGCAATGAACGGTGACGGACTGAACGAATGGGAGCATCGCATTATTGTAAATGGCCAGATAAAATGGGTATATGTAAGGGTTCAATTCCTGTTTGACAATGAAGGCAGGGCGAAGGAGGCCGTTGGAATCCTGCAGGATATCACCGGGCGCAAACTCGTGGAGGAAGAGTTAAACAGGGTCAACGAGCAACTCTTTAAAATCATGGAAAGTACAAGGGATGTCATCGCGATGATGGACACAGAGTACCGGTATGTGATGTTTAATACCGCCTTTCACGATGAGTTCAAGCGCATATTTGGCGTGGATCTCAACAAAGGCGACGCAATGAAACAAGCACTGGCAGACCTTCCGGATGATCTTGCCAATGCAATGGACTTCTGGGGCCGCGCCCTTAGCGGTGAGGATTTTACGGTTACTCAACAATTTGGAGATATAAAGCTGGACAGAAATTGGTACGAGCTTCATTTCAGTCCAGTCCGGGATACTGATGGCAAGGTAGTGGGCGCGGTACATGTTGTTCGTAACGTCACAAGACGTAAACGCATGGAAGAGGAACTGAAGAGGTTAAATGTCGAACTTGAAAGTGCGGTAGTGGAAGAGACACAGAAAAGGCAGCAGCAGGAGCAAATGCTTATCCAGCAATCCAAGATGGCGGCCATGGGTGAGATGATAGGGTTGATAGCGCATCAGTGGAGGCAGCCCCTAAATGCCATAGGTATGGTAGTGCAGGACATTAAAGAGGCTTATAACTACGGAGAACTCAACGAGAAGTATATTCAGGAGACCGTTGATACCACCATGAATCAAGTGTATTTTATGTCAAAAACGATAGAAGACTTCAAGGACTTTTTCAAGCCGTCAAAGAAAAAAGTTCGATTCGATGTAAAAACTGCCATACAGGAACTTCTCTCAATGTTTGAACAGATGTTTAAGAAAAACGATGTAGATATTTTTATGAGAATAGCTCAGGATGCAGTACTAATTACAGAGGGATACCCCAATGAGTTTAAACAGGTGATACTGAATATTATGAATAACGCAAAAGACGCCATTACTTCAAAAAGAGAATCTGGAGATGCGATACAGGGGCGGATTGATATTAATATCATCAATAATGTGGAAAGAAATAAGATAATTATTTCGATAAAAGACAACGGCGGCGGCATACCGGAACATATAATAAATAATATCTTTGACCCCTACTATACGACAAAGGGGGAAAAAGGCACGGGGATTGGACTATATATGTCAAAAACGATCATTGAGACAAACATGGGCGGCAGTCTTACGGTGAAAAATGTAGATGGAGGGGCGGAGTTTGTGATAAGTTTGTGTCATAATAGCCTTTAACCGGAGTACCAAAGCCACCAACGAGCGGCAGCCCAAACGCAATAGACAAAACGTGGCGAGATTTACGGGTGAAGGGGGGTTACCCCCCTTCGTCTTTAATCCTTCTAATGCGATTGCCCTGCCCTCTCCTCTTTGCGTTTTTTATGCAACAATGTAGTATAATATGTATAATATGGGCGTCAGTACCCATCAGAATGTACATGCGATTAAGTGCGAGGTTTCTTTGTGAAAGATGACGGCAAGGCAAAAGATGAACTTATAGAAGACTTAAAAGCTAAGGTAGCGGAGCTTGAGGCGTCTCAGGATAAGTTAATCTTAGAGCTTAGGCTTCAGGGCGAAATAATGTCCAATATGGCCGAGGGCGTCGTCCTTACCAGAGTGAGCGATGGAGTCATTGTGTATTGCAATCCGAAATTTGAGCAAATGTTTGCCTACAATACTGGCGAACTAATCGGCAGGAATATCTCCGTAGTTAACGCCCCCACTGAGAAAACGCCCGAAGAGGTGGCAAATGAAATAATAGAATCATTAAATAGAAATAGTTATTGGCAAGGCGATGTGTGTAATATCAAAAAGACAGGCGAACGTTTTTGGTGTTCCGCAACCGTTTCGACATTTGAGGATACGCACTATGGCACAGTGTGGATATCAATACACACCGACATTACCCTGACTAAGAGGGCGCAGGAAGAGTTTAATAGATTTTTTTACCATTCAATGGGTCTGTTATGTATATGCGGTATTGATGGATATTTTAAAACACTTAGTCCATCGTTTGAGAAAACGCTTGGATATACGGTTGAAGAGCTTAAGTCAAAACCATTTCTCGAATTTGTACATCCCGACGATGTGGAATCAACAATAGACATAATCAAACAAGTGTCTCAAGGCATTCCACTCGTAAATTTTGTGAACAGATATGTATGTAAAGACGGTACGGTGAAGCACTTGTCATGGATGGTGTTGCCTGTCCTGGAAGAAGGCATAGCCTATTGCACCGCGCATGACGTTACTGAACAGAAAGAAATGCAAGAGACAATAGAACATGAACTTGCACTTCAATCATCAATTGCTAAAGTAACGGAGGCCCTATTAAATCCAGCATATGACAAATACCGCATTTCAAAAGTCGTACACGATGAGTCGTTACTACTTACCGGAAGTGAACACGGTTACGCGTCGTTGATAGACGAAAATGACGATAACGTCGCCATTAATCTTACAGAGATGATGAACAGAGATTGCAAGGTTGCACAGGAGAAGCAAACCGCCCGATTTCCTAAAAGCCACGACGGGTATAACGCCTTGTGGGGATACTCATTAAACACAGGAGAGAGTTTTTTTACCAACGCGCCAAATGAACATATTTCTTTCAAAAATTGTACGCCTCCAGGTCATGTCAAGATTAAAAATTTCTTATCGGTTCCTGTAAAATCAGGAAACAAGATAATCGGCCAAATAGCTTTGGCTAATTCAGCGAAGGATTATACAGAAAGAGATTTGTCTATAGTTGAGCGTTTGGCGTCTATATACGCGGTTGCGATAGAGAGAAAAGAATTAGACAATAAACTTAAAGAAAGCGAACAAAGATTCAGGACTATCTTTGAGAAAGCGCCGATTGGAGCTGCCATTACAGAGGCTGATACCGGCAATTTTATTCAGGTTAATGATGAGTACTGCAATATTATCGGTTATTCTTGTGATGAGCTGACTTGCCGCACATTTCAGGATGTTACGCATCCCGATGATGTCCAGCGGCAATTGGACGGAATAGAATGTTTGTACAGAGGTGATATATCAGTTTTTAGTATGGAGAAACGATATATTCACAAAAGTAATAAAATAGTATGGGTAGTGTATACATGTATCCCGTTGCATATGGGATCAAAGCAACCCATACATAATCTTGCCATAGTTCAGGATATAACATATAAGAAAGAGATGGAAGCCTCGCTTAAAGAAAGAGAACTTGATGTAATAGAGGCACAAGCTACGGCGCACTTTGGCACATTTAGTTATGACCCTGTGAGCCAGCAATCGCAATGGTCGTTAGAACTGTACAATCTATGGGGTGTAGATCCCAAACAAGGCCCGCTGCTCTACCCCGATCTCAAAAACTATATCCACCCCAATGACTGGCAACGCTTTGACGATATGGTAGGGGAAGCAGTGCAGCTACGTAAACCTTATGAGTTAGATATACGCATTTGCCGTCCCGATAAATCTGAAATAATTGCTAACATTATAGGGGAACCCTTGTTGGACGCTGACGGCAAGGTATTGAAATTGAGAGGATCAACTCAGGACATTACCGTGCGAAAGAAGGCAGAGGAGGAATTGAGAGAATACAAAAATCAACTTGAGCGTATGGTTATAAAACGCACTGAGGAATTGGCAGAGGCAGTGGAGCGCTTTCGCACCGCATTTGAGTTCAGCACAGTGGGAGCGGCAATAACATCACCAGAAAAGGGCTGGATAGAAGTTAACGACGAAGTGACCGAAATGTTTGGCTATTCCAAGGACGAGTTACGCGGTATGACATGGGCTGAAATAACCTATCCCGACGATATTGAGCCAGACGTAACATCGTTTAATCGTGTTCTTTCCGGCGAAATAAACGGCTATAATTTGGAAAAAAGATTTATTCACAAGAATGGCTCGATTATCTACACAATGCTCTTTATCAATTGTAAGCGCCGCGCAGATGGCAGCGTTGATTACCTCATAGCCATAATTGAGGACATCACCGGAAGTAAGCGCATGGAAGAAGAACTCCGCACCGAGCGCGACAAACTCAAATCAATAATGGATACAATGGAAGACGGTGTATATATAGCAACCAAAGAACATGAAATATATTTTATCAATAGAGCGCTGATGCGCGACTTTGGAGAAGTGAAAGGGCGTAAATGCTATGAGTATTTCCACGATAAGAGCGAACCATGCGCGTGGTGTAAAAATGCCGATGTATTTTCTGGTAAAAGCGTTACATGGCAATGGCACTCATTAAAGAATAACAGGACATATTCATTGTTCGACACTCCATTGAGAAATGTTGATGGATCAATATATAAATTCGAGATCTTTCATGATATTACAGATATTAAAAACGCTCAGACTATGATGCAAAGGGAACTTGATTTTCAGACGTCTGTTTCGGAGGTTTCCGCGGCGCTGCTGTCTTCTGGTAAAACCATTTACGATATTGCCACGATAGTTCATCACCAAGCTATGAAGTTGACAGGAAGTTTACAAGGTTATGTGTCCGAGGTTGACCCCATTACAGAAGAGGATGTCGGACATATTTTCAGTGATATGGCAAATCAGGAGATATGCAGGGTGGATACGAAACGCACCCGTTTGGCTTTCCCCAAAGGTAAGAATGGTTATAACGCAATGTGGGGACATTCGTTAAACACAAAAGAAGGATTTTACACAAATAATCCTCAGACGCACCCGTCTTATAAATACATAATCCCACAGGGACACGTTGTGTTAAAGAGGTTTCTCTCCGCACCCGCGGTGATAGGAAATACACTTATAGGACAGATTGCCCTGGCAAATGCCGAAAGAGATTACAACGACGATGATTTGAATGTTATAGAACGCCTTGCCTCGATTTACGCCCTGGCTGTTGAGCGTAAGAGAATGGAAGAGGATTTGAAACAATCATATGATTACAACAAAAGGCTTCTGGATGCCCTGGATAATATTTCCGCATGCGTTTTTATAAAAGATATGGATTTACGATATGTTTACGCGAATCGCCTTGCGCTAGGAATTACCAACTGTACAATGGGAGAGTTGCTTGGTTGCACTGATTCAAAATTCTTCACCGCTGAGGTGGCTGAAGAACTTTCGCGCAATGATAGACGTGTAATTGAAAACGATGAAATAGTTAAAATAGAAGAATATCTCATACTGCAAAATAGTGGGGAAAAAACAATTTATCTGTCCATAAAGCGCCCTCTTTATGACGCTGATGGGAAAATATATGGGCTGTGCGGTGTTTCTACCGACATCACAGAGCGTAAAATAATGGAAGAGCAGTTGAGAAGATTAAATGACCATCTTATGGAATTGGTAGATGAGGAGACGCAGAAAAGGCGGCAGCAGGAGCAAATGCTCATCCAGCAATCCAAGATGGCGGCCATGGGTGAGATGATAGGGTTGATAGCGCATCAGTGGAGGCAGCCCCTAAATGCCATAGGTATGGTAGTGCAGGACATTAAAGAGGCTTATAACTACGGAGAACTCAACGAGAAGTATATTCAGGAGACCGTTGATACCACCATGAATCAAGTGTATTTTATGTCAAAAACGATAGAAGACTTCAAGGACTTTTTCAAGCCGTCAAAGAAAAAAGTTCGATTCGATGTAAAAACTGCCATACAGGAACTTCTCTCAATGTTTGAACAGATGTTTAAGAAAAACGATGTAGATATTTTTATGAGAATAGCTCAGGATGCAGTACTAATTACAGAGGGATACCCCAATGAGTTTAAACAGGTGATACTGAATATTATGAATAACGCAAAAGACGCCATTACTTCAAAAAGAGAATCTGGAGATGCGATACAGGGGCGGATTGATATTAATATCATCAATAATGTGGAAAGAAATAAGATAATTATTTCGATAAAAGACAACGGCGGCGGCATACCGGAACATATAATAAATAATATCTTTGACCCCTACTATACGACAAAGGGGGAAAAAGGCACGGGGATTGGACTATATATGTCAAAAACAATAATTGAAACAAACATGGGCGGCAGCCTTGAGGTCAGCAATGTGGATGGCGGGGCGGAGTTTGTGATAGAGTTAGGGATTTGAGTAAGTAACCCGTCATGCCTATAAAATGTCCCTGCCGCAGAACCGCCTTTATTATACGTACTCGTTGCATGACATACGCGATTTATGATACTATCAGGGTAGGAGGTGGTGGTGTGTTTATGAGGAAAGCCGTTCATACAGCGATATTAGTATTGTTACTTCCGGCGGTGGCCCCCACTTTATGGGCAGCCACTCAAGAGGCATCGTTCACCCAGCAAGACAGAGAGCGGCTAATCAGACTAGAAGTGCGAATAGAAGAAGGATTTAAGAGTATAGACAAACGCATAGAAGATGGGGCTATAAGTACCAACAAACGCATTGATGATACCAACAAACGCATTGATGATGGTGTTGCGAGTATCAACAAACGCATAGATGACGCTAACCAGCAGATGGGTTTAACGCATAACAGTATATTTGTGGTAATTGCTTTAATCGTTGGTTTATATGCTTTAATCTATAAGCAAAAAAGTGAAATTGTCAATGTTGTCAGGAAAATCAAGAAAATCGAAGAACGGGAAGAGAAAATCGAAAGAGCCCTGAAAGAACTCGCCCTCAGAGACCCAAACGCCGCCGAGGCCAACAAACGCGCCGGCCTTTTGTGATGGACAATATTGGCACATCCCATTAATGTAACAAGCGTCTGACATAAACATCCTCTTCCTGAAGGGAAGATTCCGGACAAGCCGGAATGATTGCATTAGGTATCCCCCGCTTTATTTTCCAAATGCGTTTTCCCTGATAATTTACTACATATAATTTAATTCTTCGCATAGGGTTATCGGAGCGGCATTCCCGCGGTTGACACATTTCTTATAAAAGCATATTGCGCTTGTCCTGACGGCGCTGATCGGCGGCAGCTAAAAAGCTGGTACGGCAATTGCATATAAAACATGTGAGACAGCAATTAAAAAACACATGTTGACACATCGGCCTGTGTCTTTGCGGTTATGGCGTGTGAGAACACGACGGTGGCAGCCAATAAATTGACGGAGGTTATATATTATGATTAGGCGGCATTATAAGGCAGTTCTGGTTATTATCTTATTAGTTGTGTTAACAAGCTGCTCCTCTGCTACCCGCGAGGTAAAAAAAACTATCCCACCCGTTGTTGCACCTCCACCGGTGGAAGACCCGTATGACGTTATGGAGAAAAATGTTCCCACCCTCTCGAAAATTTATCTCGGCAAGGGTTACAAGTTTGGCGCAAACCCTGACAAGCTCGTTGAGTCAGACTGCTCCCATCTTGTATGCGCAATAGCCAGAAACAGCCTGATCGGCACCAACTACGAGTTTAAGCCCTACTACTTCCCCTCGTGGAAGATATATGAATATACGTATGAAATCGAAAAATCTGAGACTAGACCCGGTGATATAATCTTCTTCAGAGACATGCAAAAGAAACAAAACCACCTCGGCCTTATCACTCAGAAAAAAGACGACACTATATTTTTTGTCCAGGCGTCGTCCTCCTCAGGCGTCATAGAACGCTCAACACAGTCCGAGGGATGGCTCTACTATTGGAGGAAAAGATTCGATTCCTTCAGACGCTGGAAGAAAGAGGTGTTCGCAGATAAAGACGCTGAAAAAAGTAATGCCTCAACGCTTATCAAGCCAACTCAGCTCAGCACTAACGCCATACCCGGCAACTGAGACCAAACCCGGCGCGACACCACCACAGCGCGCCGGGCAAAGACTATAACTGCCTAGTGGCGGCGCTCATCGTTGTGTTTTAGTTTGCTTATGTCGCCTTCCAATTTATCAAGCGCATGATGTATCCGCTCTTTATCATGAGGAGTAAGCCTTCCCTCTGCCTTCATGCGGTCAATATCACCAAGAATCCTATCAAACTCACCATGCAGCCTCTTTGCCTCGTGATGTGTGAGTGACCCATCTCGAATCCCGCGCTCAATCCTTTCCTTTGCGTGTACAACCCTCTCGTGTATCCCCGCGTGCCAATCCCTTTCGGCATAGGCAAAGGCCGCCGCACCAAGCATCACCACAACCAGCATTACCCCAAGCATTGCACTTTTCATATACACTCTCCTTGATTTGAAATTAGTACGCTGCCGCCGACTATGCCAACGGCCCCCGCCACGATAGTTGACCATAAAAATGGGAGGCTTGTCAATACTCTTGATATTAAAGGTTTTTTCCCTAAGTAATCTTTGATTGTTTTTTTGAAAAATAATTAAAAATAACTATTGACATCAAGGGACTGATTTAGCATACCTAATGGGGACGGGACAATGGGGACAAATTTACTTATTGATATTTTCGATAAACACTATCACTGGACAGAATAATTGATGTATAGCGCTTGCAAAGTACCTCACCAACTGATATACTCTAATCATGGGCTGTCAATTTAGATACATAGGGACGCTCAACAAAGGGTATAAATAAATGGAAAGGAGATTCCTGCTATGAAATTCAATTTAATCCTTGAGCCTGCGGATGAAGGCGGGTTCAACGTGACAGTCCCTGCTTTGGACGGCTGTTTTACACAAGGTGACACTGAAGAGGAGGCCATTGAAAACGCAAAAGAAGCCATACATACTTATATAGAAGGACTTGAAAAACTGAATCAGCCCTGCCCTATTCCTCATGCTTTTTGCGGTGATTTAACCCTCAACAATAAGATAAGCCCTACAACAAAAAACATTGAAATAGACACGATTGCCGGGCGCTGGCTCTTGAAATACGCAGACATCATGCCAAATAATAACGGCCCTAATATGGCCGATGTCTTTCCTACCATCGAATAGACGCCAAAATACTCGGATTCCCGACCCTCTGGAATAAACCCGGCAAAAAATGCCCTCGACGCCGCCTGAACAGTCCCAAGCCCTAGCCCCGCCGTCGTCGCTACTACAAAAAACTCCACCTTCGTCGTGACGAAATATGACACTATCGCCACCGCGCTCCACAACACCAGCGATATGGCTATGACCCTCTTCGGCCCCCACACATCTATCGGCTTTGCCATAATCATTGACCCCGCACAGGCCGTCACCTGCACCGTCATAAACAAATATATCAGCTCGGCGTTATTAAAATTCAATGTCGCGGCGGCAAATATACTGCAAAACACGATTACAGTGTTCATACCATCCTGGTACATGAAAAAAGAGAGGAGAAACCGCCTCAGCTCCCCTTGCCTTAACAATTCCCGCAGTGACCCTAATATCCGCGTGGCATTGTATATGGCGGCCTCAACAACGGACATGCCAGCCGACTGCGCTTTATTGTCGCCTGGTAAATTAATAAACGCCGGCAGCGCAAATACAACAATAAACACCGCCACAAGGGGCCACAGAATGCCTAAATTCTCTGACTTCACAATCGGAAGCGCCATTATCAGGGCAGTAAACGACCCAATATAGCCTAATCCAAATCCCCACGCCGACACCCTCCCCTGATGTGATCTTTCGGCTATCACCGGCAGGTATGAGTTATAAAACACCATCCCGCCCTCATGGCCGATATTGGCGGCAACCATCAACAAAAAACCCGTTACCACCATCCCAGGCACAAGCGCCGACATGCACACAATAGAAATGACTGCCAATATTGAATAACCGATCAAAAACTTTTTGCGAAGCCCCCCGTAATCGGCTATGCCGCCTAAAAATGGGGAACTCAGGGCCACAAACGCCATGCTCAGGGAAATCGCCCTGCCCCACCACAAATCCCCAAGTCCAGAGGCGTTTCCTACGATGACCTTTACGTAATAAACGGGAAATATCACTGTGGCGATGATGGCGGAAAAACTTGAATTGGCAAAGTCATAAAGACACCAACTGAAAATCTCCCTGCCGAACAGACGGCTCCTGTTCACAGTTACTAAAAATCCTCGGTGGCCATTATTGTAAGCATTGAGAGGGCGTTTACGTAACTGCCCATTTCGTTGTCGTACCAGCC
>JADFYL010000171.1 GCA_015233045.1 Nitrospirota bacterium
CAGGTCAAGGAGGGTTACCCTCCTTGCGGGAGTTTGAGGGCGGCGCCCTCAATGTCTTAATCTCTTGCCCTGATATTTTTTTTTGATATTTTAATCCGTTACCGTTATAATAACGCCATGAAAGCTGTCACCGGCATTTCTTCAGAAAAGTCCATTAATTTGCTATACTGGTCTTTCTTTGTCCTAACAATAATAACCGTAGTTTTTATACGCGTCAGGCTACTCGGCATTCCATTGGAGAGAGACGAGGGGGAGTATGCCTATATGGGGCAACTCATATCTCATGGCGTCATCCCATATAAAGAGGCTTACAGCATGAAGCTCCCCGGTACCGCCTTTATGTACTCTGTGATTATGTCTGTATTTGGCTGTGGTATTGTTGGCATTCATTTGGGGCTGATGGCGGTAAATTTAGCAGTCTTGCCGGCGTTATTCTTGTTATCCAAGAGGCTTTTTAATGAGCGGGCAGCCCTTGTTGCATCGGCCTCTTACGCGGCCATTTCTCTTAGTGTGCCGGTGCTTGGGTTTATGGCGCACGCCACTCATTTTGTCACCTTTTTTGCCGTTTGGGGCCTTTATTTCTTATATGTGGCTATTGAGGATAAAAAGAGATGGCTTATAGCGGCCTCAGGCCTGTGTTTAGGGATGGCCTTTTTGATGAAGCAACACGGCATACTTTTTATTTTTTTTGCTGTCACATACCTCTTCTTTATGCGAAACAGGTTTAAAGATTTCATAATCAACGGCCTTATCCTGATGGTTATGTCTACCGTGCCATTTGCCATTGCCGCCTTTATTATATACAGGGGTGGGGCCTTCAATAATTTTTGGTTTTGGTGTTTTACTTATTCAAGCAAATATGTATCGAGATTGTCGTTAATGGACGGATTGTTGAGATTTAAGATTATGGCCCTGAGGACGGTTGGCCATTTTACCGTTTTCTGGGTTTTCGGCGTTATAGGCTTCTTTATCCTCATATATAAACAAAGACAAAAGGGAAGACTGTTCATATTACTTTTTTTTCTATTTTCTTTTTTATCTGTGTCAGCTGGTTTTTATTTCAGGGAACATTACTTTGTTTTAATTATTCCGGCGATTTCGATAATGGCCGCTTATTGTGCGGAGCTTCTGGCCAGCGCCCCAATAATGAAGTCATGGAATAGGACGCTTCCAATTGCGATACTATTGATTGGCATGTTATTTACCTTCACAGTGCAGGGTGAATTGTATTTTAAGCTGCCGCCTGATGAGGTATCCCGCAAGGTCTACGGCCTGAATCCATTTGTCGAATCAATAAAGATAGCGCAATATCTTAAGAGCCACGCCCAAAAAGGTGACAGGATTGCCATCTTGGGTTCAGAACCGCAGATATTATTTTATTCAGGGATTCGTTCAGTAACCGGCTATATTTATATGTACGGA
The DNA here is from genome assembly GCA_015233045.1 of Nitrospirota bacterium. Lineage (GTDB taxonomy): Bacteria > Nitrospirota > Thermodesulfovibrionia > Thermodesulfovibrionales > Magnetobacteriaceae > Magnetominusculus. The sequence goes on from JADFYL010000171.1 coordinate 1,423, forward strand.
CTTATGGAAGACCAGCCGTTCAATCAGCAAATGCAACATGGAATGACTGACGAGATCGAAAAAAGCAAACCGGCCTTTATAGTCTTTGTAAACATCCCCGCGTCGTGGCTTCCCGCTGCGAACGCGCCTCTTTATATTTTCGATTGGGCGAGAACTTATACTAGTGAAAATTATGTTCTCACGGGTGTGGTAGATTTGATTTACTATGACAATATTGTGTACAAATTTGACGCTGAGGCATTAAACTATAACCCGTGGTCAAAATACTACGTGTGTATATACAGGAGAAAGGATGGATAAGGGGACGAAGGTAGTACCGGTACGCCAGTCGGCGGGTCTTGTCCTTGCTCATGACATTACGGAAATCAGGCAGGGAGAGTTTAAAGGCAGGGCATTCAAAAAAGGCCATGTCGTAACAGACGAGGACATAGAGCACCTTGAGAGGCTCGGCAAGGAACACCTGTTCCTGCTTGACATAGGAGACGATGAGCTTCACGAAAACGACGCGGCGTTATTGATGGCCAACGCATTGACAAACAACCAGGCAAGCGGCGTATCCTTCGACGCCGAACCTAAGGAGGGAAAGATAACCCTCGTGGCGCAGATAGATGGCCTGTTTAAGGTTAATAAAGACGCGCTCATGGGGTTTAATATGCTTGGCGAGGTGATGTGCGCTACCTTGCATACTAACACCGTGGTCGCGAAGGGACAGACGGTTGGAGGTGTGCGGGCAGTTCCGCTCGTAGTAAAAAAAGAACTCATCAATAAGGCAGTAAATGAATGTCAGCACGCCCCTGTGTTGTCTGTATTGGGGATGAGGAGGCCGAAGGCCGGGATTGTCATAACGGGAAACGAGGTCTACACGGGCAAGATTCGGGATGCTTTTTTACCTGTGGTGAGGGAAAAAATCAGGCGGTGTAACGGCGTGATCGTAGGCCAGTACTTCGCACCGGACGACAAGGAGTTCATTGCACAGAAGCTGATGGAGCTTGCGGCGGGTGGGGCGAACCTCCTGATAACTACTGGTGGGCTTTCAGTTGACCCTGATGACGTCACATCGGCGGCGGTTCGCAGCCTTCCGGTTACGGACGTGTTATACGGCACTGCGGTGCTTCCCGGGGCTATGTTTATGATTGCATATATGAATGGCCTGATTCCAATACTATGTATACCGGCGTGTGGTATGTATCACAAGATAACGGTATTTGACCTGATACTACCGCGTGTTTTAGCGGGTGAGCATATTGACAGGCGCGCGCTTGCTGAAATGGGACATGGCGGCCTGTGTTTGAACTGCAAGGAGTGCAGGTATCCGGTTTGTCCATTTGGGAAATAATGGTATAGCGCTCTGGCTACTCTTTAAGCAGCCGCCACAGGCTGGTGCGCGATATGCCGAGGGCGTCTGCGGCCATAGACTTATTGCCGCCAAACTGTTCTATCACATTGTCTATGTAATTTTTCGTGAGCTGCTCGATAGTGAGGATTCTGTCCGGGTTGAGTGTCTCAATTTTAAAAAGGGAAATGCCCTGAGGCAGGCTTCCTCTGGTTATTGCCTCTGTGGTTTCTATGATAACAGCCCGTTCGATTATATTTTCAAGTTCCCGAACGTTACCGGGGAAATCGTATTCCATGAGTGTTTTTAAGGCGTCTGGAGTTATGGCGGTTATGTTTTTTTTATATTTCAGAGAATACTTCTGAAGGAAGAAACTGCAAAGGGGCGCAATATCGTCCCTTCGCTCCCTTAGCGATGGGATTGCCATGTCCATGACATTGAGCCGGTAGTACAGGTCTTCTCTGAACTGTCCGGAAGCCGTCAGGGTTTTGATATTTTGATTCGTTGCGGCTATGAACCTGACGTCCACCTTAATCAACTTTGTCCCTCCCACACGGTAGAACTCGCCGTCTTCGATGGCCTTTAGAAGTCTCGCCTGCAGGTTTACCGGCATCTCCGATATTTCATCAAGAAACAAGGTACCGCAGTGGCTTAACTCCATGAGACCTTTTTTAGCGGCAACCGCCCCTGTAAACGCGCCCTTTTCGTGGCCAAATAGTTCACTGGCAAGCAGTTCCTCTGTCAACACCGCACAGTTGATTCCAATAAATGGCTTGTCTTTCCGGCTGCTCAGGTGGTGAATCAG